>JASHOX010000134.1 GCA_030038415.1 Xanthobacteraceae bacterium | reverse complement strand
CGCTCGGCGCCGTGGTGCTGCACGATCTCCGTTATTCCGGCGAGGACGCCGTGGCAAAGCTCGCCCGCGTGCGCGCCGATATGCAGAAACTCAAGGCCGATGCGCTGGTCGTCTCCGATCCACAGGCGGTGTGCTGGCTGTTCAACATCCGCGGCAGCGACGTGCCGCACACGCCGGTGACCTTGGCTTTCGCATTGGTGCCGAAGGACGGCCGGCCATCGCTCTATATCGACGGCCGCAAGCTCGGCAACGATGTCCGGCATCGGCTCGAACAACTCGCCGAGGTCCGCGCGCCGGAAAATTTCGAGGGCGATCTCGCCGCGCTCGGCAAAGCGCAACGGGCCGTGCGGCTCGATCCGGCGGGATGTCCCGAGGCGATTGCGCGGCTCGTCGCCGACAACGGCGGCAAGATCTTGCGCGGCAGCGATCCGATTGCGCCGATGAAGGCGGTCAAGAACGCGACCGAGATCGCCGGTGCCCGCGCCGCGCAGTTGCGCGACGGCGTTGCGGTGGCGCGCTTCCTCGCTTGGTTCGATCACGAGGCGCCGCGCGGAACGTTGACCGAAATCGACGCGGTCGAGGCCTTGGAAAGCTTTCGCCGCGACACCGGGCTCCTCAAGGACGTTTCCTTCCCCACCATCGCCGGCGCCGGACCGGACGGCGCCATCGTGCATTACCGCGTCACCCGCAACAGCAACCGCCGCATTGCGCCGGGCGAGCTGTTTCTGGTCGATTCCGGCGGCCAATACGAGGACGGCACCACCGATATTACGCGCACCATCGCCGTCGGCACGCCGAGCGCCGCGATGCGGAGGAATTTCACTCTGGTGCTCAAGGGCCACATCGCCATCGCGCGCGCGATATTTCCCGACGGCACCACCGGCGCCCAGCTCGACACCTTGGCGCGGCAGTTTCTGTGGCGGGCCGGACTCGATTTCGATCACGGCACCGGCCACGGCGTCGGCAGCTATCTCTCGGTGCATGAAGGACCGGCGCGCATTTCCAAGCTCGGCAGCGCACCGCTCAAGCGCGGCATGATCCTGTCCAACGAGCCGGGCTATTACCGCGCCGGCGCCTACGGCATTCGCATCGAGAATCTCGTCCTGGTCACGGCGGCTCCGTCCGTTGCCGATGCGGAAAAGCCGCTCAACGTCTTCGAGACCTTGACGCTGGTGCCGATCGACGCGCGGCTGATCGAGCCGCGATTGCTCACCGCCGACGAGATCGCCTGGCTCGCCGCCTATCACGCCCGCGTGCGCGAGACGCTGGCGCCGCTGGTCGACGCGCCGACCCGCGACTGGCTGTTGACGGCGACGACGCTGCTCACGGTCGACTGATTTTTTTCAGCAGCGCGCGCCGCGCAAATCGGAGCAAATGTCGGAACGGGAACTTTTATCCTGGAGCGACGTTTTTTTCGCAGGGTTGAACTTTGCGAGTGGGATCCATCGGAAAGCCGCTCCGGCTTGAACGACGCCACACTCGGAAGCGAGGAAACGTCATGCTTTCAACAATTCTGATTATCGTTCTTGTTCTGCTCTTGATCGGCGCGCTGCCGACTTGGCCCTATAGCGGCGGCTGGGGCTATTATCCCGGCGGCGGACTGGGCCTGATCCTCATCGTGGTGATCGCGTTGGCGCTAGCAGGACGAATTTGACGTTCAGCGAATGAGCTTCGCCCATTCGTCTTCGGTCAGCACCGTGACGCCGAGCTTCTTGGCGTCGGCGAGCTTTGAGCCGGCGCCCGGGCCGGCGACGACGTAATCGGTTTTCTTCGACACCGATCCGGATACCTTGGCGCCGAGCCGCTCCGCCGAAGCCTTGGCCTCGTCGCGCGTCATCTTTTCCAGCGTGCCGGTGAACACCACGGTCTTGCCGGCCACCGCCGAATCGCCGCGCGGCCTCTCCGCGTCGCGGATGCGCACTTGTTTGGCGAGCGCCTCGATGCGGCGGCGATTGTGCGCCTCGCCGAAATAATCGTGCAGGCTCTCGATCACCGTGTCACCGATCTGGTCGAGCGCGTCCATTTCCTGCTTGGTCTCGGCATCGTCCTTGGCAAGCTTGAGGCAAGCGGCGTGGAATGCGTCCCAGCTGCCATAGCCGCGCGCCAGCGCCACCGCGGTCGTCTCGCCGACGTGGCGGATGCCGAGCGCATAGATGAAACGTTCCAGCGCAATCTCGCGCCGCGCCTCGATGGCGTTGAACAGATTGCGCACCGAGACTTCGCCGAATCCCTCGACCTCTTCGAGATGGATTTTCCGATTGCGCTCCGGCAGCGTGAAGATATCGGCCGGTTCTTTGATCCAATCCTGCTCGTAAAAGAATTCGATCTGCTTCTCGCCCAATCCGTCGATATCGAAGGCGCGCCGCGAGACGAAGTGCTTGAGATGCTCGACCGCTTGAAACGGGCAGGCGAATTCGCCGGTGCAACGGACCACCGCGCCTTCCTCGCCGGTCGCGGTCTGCTCGTGCACGACCTCGGTCTTGAGTGGACAGGGGCAGTGCTTGGGGACTGGGTACGCCTTGGCTCCGCGTGGCTTGTCCTCGATGACGCCGAGCACTTGCGGAATCACGTCGCCGGCGCGCTGGATTTGCACGGTATCGCCGATGCGAACGCCGAGTCTGGCGATCTCGTCGAAATTGTGCAGCGTGGCGTTCTGCACCACGACGCCGCCGACGGTCACCGGTTCGAGTTTGGCGACCGGGGTCAGCGCGCCGGTGCGGCCGACTTGGGTCTCGATGTCCTTGACGACGGTGGTCGCCTTCTCCGCCGGAAATTTATGCGCGATCGCCCAGCGCGGCGACCGCGACACGAAGCCGAGCCGCTCCTGCCAATCGATGCGGTCGACTTTATAGACGACGCCGTCGATGTCGTAATCGAGGCCAGCGCGCTGCGCCTCGATCTGGCGATGGAATTTCAGCAAGGCCTCGACCGACCGGCACATTTTGGTCAGCGGATTGGTCTTAAAAAGGCAATGCTCGAACCATTTGATCATGCCGGACTGGGTGTCCGCCGGCATCTCGCTCATCTCGCCCCAGCCATAGGCGAAGAAGCCGAGCGGCCGTGACGCGGTGATCGACGGATCCTTCTGCCGCAGCGAGCCGGCGGCGGAATTGCGCGGATTGGCGAAAATCTGCCCGCCGGTTTCGGCCTGGCGCTTGTTGAGCGCGAGAAAGGCGTGCTTGGTCATATAGACTTCGCCGCGCACCTCGCACACCGCCGGAATGCCTCGGCCTTTGAGCCGGTGTGGAATGTCCGCCAGCGTCTTCACGTTGGCGGTCACGTCCTCGCCTTCGGTGCCATCGCCACGCGTCGCGCCGGTGACGAGTTCGCCCTTCTCATAGCGCAGCGACATCGACAGGCCGTCGATCTTCGGCTCGGCGGAAAACGCGATCTCGTCGTCGTCGCCGAGGCGGAGAAAGCGGCGAATGCGGGCGACGAAATCGACCACGTCACCTTCCGCAAAGGCGTTGTCGAGCGAGAGCATCGGCACCGCGTGGCGGACCTTGGCGAAGCGCGCCGACGGCGCCGCGCCGACCCGCTGCGTCAGGCTTTCCAGCGTGCGCAATTGAGGAAAGCGCACCTCGATCGCATCGTAGCGACGCCGCAGCGCATCATAGGCCGCGTCCGAAACAGTCGGTGCGTCCTCCTGATAATAGCGGCGGTCGTGCTCAGCGATCTCGGCCTGCAGCCGCGCATGCTCGACCTTGGCCTGCTTTTCGCTAAGATCGTCGACGGGCGTTTTCGAGGTGCCTTTTGATGCCATAATGCTTGTCATTCGGGGGCCGGCCGAAAGGCCGGAGCCCGGAATCCATAATCACAAACCGACGTTGTTGTGTACCCGGTTTATATAATGGCGCGCCGGAACATCGGCCTTGGGCGATTGACGGAATCGAGGAATACGTCCCTACTTGCGATGGGCGCCGAAGCCCGAACCGAGCGAGGTGAAGTCATGCGACGCATCGCCTTTGTCGTCGGTTTCTTCCTTGTCTTGCTGGTCGGCTTCGCCGGCGCGGCGCGCGCCGAGCCGCAATGGCTGATGCTGCCGCCGACGCCGAGCCTGCCGAAGCCCGTCATGAGCGGCTATGCGCCGGTCAACGGCGTCAAGATCTGGTACGCCACGTTCGGCCGCGGCTCGCCCGTCGTCTTGCTGCATGGCGGCTTGGCCAATGCCGATTACTGGGGCGATCTCGTCCCGGCGCTCGCGCCGCATTACCGCGTCATTGTCATGGACAGCCGCGGCCACGGCCGCAGCTCGCGCGACGCAAAGCCCTATGGCTACGATCTGATGGCGTCCGACGTGCTGGCGCTGATGGATTATCTGAAGATCGACAAGGCGGCGCTGGTCGGCTGGAGCGACGGCGCCATTATCGGGCTCGATATCGCGCTGCATCATCCGGGGCGGCTGTCGAAGCTGTTCGCCTTTGCCGCCAATTCCGATCCGAGCGGCGTCAAAGACGTCAATCAGAGTCCGGTATTCACCGCCTTCATCGCCCGCGCGCGCAAGGAATACGAGAAGCTGTCGCCGACGCCGACGCAATACGACGCGTTCCTCGCCCAGATCACCAAGATGTGGGAGACGCAGCCGAACTGGACCGCAAGCGACCTTGAGGGCATTAAGGTGCCAACCTGGATCGTCGACGCCGATCACGACGAAGCGATCAAGCGCGAGAATACGCTGTTCATGGCCGACCACATTCCCGGCAGCGGGCTCCTTATTCAGCCGCAGGTGAGCCACTTCTCCTTCATTCAGGACCCGCAGCAATTCAATGCCGACGTGCTGCATTTCCTCGATCACGTGCAGGGACAGTGAGCTGACAGGCGCGGCCGAATTATCCCGCGGCGCGGATCAAACGTTCCGCGGCGGCACGGGCTTCGGCGGTGATTTCGGCGCCGGCGAGCATGCGCGCGATCTCCTCGCGGCGGCGCTCGCCTTCAAGCTCGGCAACGCGCGTGGCGACCCGCTTGCCCTTGGCCAGCGCATCCTTGGTGATGAGATAATGCCGGTCGGCGCGCGCCGCCACTTGCGGTGCGTGGGTCACCGCGATCACCTGGACGCCGGAGGCAAGGCGCCCAAGCCGCACGCCGATGGCGTCGGCCACCGCGCCGCCGACCCCGGTATCGATCTCGTCGAACACAAGCGTCGGCGCCGAGCCGCGGTCGGCGAGCACGACCTTGAGCGCGAGCAGAAAGCGCGCGAGCTCGCCGCCGGACGCGACCTTCATCAGCGGTCCGGGCCGCGTGCCGGGGTTGGTTTGCACCCAGAACTCGACGCGATCGAGGCCATGGGGACCTTCGCCTTCGCTTTCGATCTCGGTGGAGAATTGTGCCCGCTCGAGTTTCAGCGGCTTTAATTCGGCATTGACAGCCTTGTCGAGCTTCTGTCCGGCGCGCCGGCGCGCGGCGGACAGCGCCTGCGCCGCGGTATTAAAGCGAGCTTGGGCTTGGTCCGCTTCGCGCTCCAAGGCGGCGAGCCGCTCGGCGCCGGCGTCGATCAAGGCGAGGTCGCCGTCATAGCGGCGCGCCAGCGCGGCCAGCTCGTCGACCGGCACGTTGTATTTGCGCCCGGCGGCGCGCAGCGCGAACAGGCGCTCCTCGATCCGCTCAAGCTCGGCCGGATCGTAGTCGGCGACCCGCAGCGCCTGCTCGAGCTGGGCGCGGGCTTCCTCCAGCGCGGTCAGCGCGGTATCGATCGCTTTGACCGCCGGCTCGATCAGCGCCGGCGCCTGCGCGGCGCGGCGCTCCAGGCGGCGCACCGCGGTGGCCAGCGGCGGCACCGGCGAGCTTGGGCCGCTGACCGCCTCATGGGTAGCGCGCAAATCGTCGGCGACCTTTTCCGCCTGCATCATCGCGGCGCGGCGTTCGGCGAGCGAAGTTTCCTCTCCGGTTTGCGGATCGAGGCGGCCGAGCTCGTCGACGGCATGGCGAAGCCACTCGGCCTCGCGCTTGGCGCGTTCGACATCGGCGCGATGCCGCTCGACCGCGACGTCGCGTGCGCGCCGCTCGTGCCACAGCCGCTCGACTTCGGCGGCGTCGGCGTCGATGCCGCCATAGGCGTCGAGCAGAGCACGATGGGTCGCGGCGTCGACGAAAGCGCGCTCGTCGTGCTGGCCGTGAATCTCGACCAGAGCCGTTCCCAACGCGCGCAAGACCTGGACGCTGACCGGTTGGTCGTTGACGAAGGCGCGCGTGCGGCCGTCGGCGAACTGCGTCCGGCGCACGATCAACTCGTCTTCGCCGACAAGATCGTTGTCGGCCAGCACGCGGCGCGCCGGATGGTCTTTGGCGACGTCGAAGGCGGCGATCACCTGGCCGTGCTCGGCACCCTCGCGCACCAGCGCCGCGTCGCCGCGAGCGCCGAGCGCCAGCGCGAAGGCGTCGAGCAGGATCGATTTGCCGGCGCCGGTCTCGCCGGTAAGCGCGGCAAGCCCGGTACCAAAATCGATATCGAGCCGGTCGATCAGGACGATGTCGCGGATGGAAAGACGAGCCAGCATCGGATGACAACAACGGACGAGGGACAACGGATACTATTCGCGATTCTTACGTCTGTCCTCTGTCGGCCGTTCGCCGTCAGCCGCTTTGCGGCCCGCTGGCCAAGCCGATTTTCTGGAAGGCGCGGCTGATCCAGGATCCTTTATTCTCGGTGGTCGGCTGGCCGCCGGCGTTTTTCACGAGATTATAGGCATCCTTGTACCACGGACTGTCCGGGAAGTTGTGGCCGAGCACGGCGGCGGCGGTTTGCGCCTCGTCCATGATGCCCAATGCCACGTAGCATTCGCTTAAGCGCTCCAGCGCCTCTTCGACGTGACGCGTGGTTTGATATTGCGTCACCACGACTTTGAAGCGGTTGATGGCGCCGACGAAGTCGTGCCTGTTCTCGTAGAAGCGGCCGATGTCCATTTCCTTGCCGGCGAGCTGGTCGCGCGCCATGGCGACCTTTTTCTGTGCGGCAATGGCGTATTCGCTTTGCGGATATTTGCGCGTCACTTCTTGCAGCGCGTCGATCGCCTTGGTGGCGCGCTCCTGATCGCGCGAAACGTCAAGAATTTGATCATAATAGGACTCCCCGATCAGGTATTGGGCATAAGCGGCGTCGGGGCTGGCGGGATGCAGGGTGATGTAGCGCTTCGCCGAGTTGACGCAATCGTCATATTCCTCGGCCTGATAATAGGCATAGGCCGACATCAACAGCGCTTTGCGCGCCCAATCCGAATACGGATCCTGGCGGTCGACCTCGTCGAATTTCTTCGCCGCGCCTTTGTAGTCGCCCTTATTGTTGAGGAGGAAGAGGCCCTCGTTGTAGAGCATGTCGGGCGGATCGTCGGGAACGTAGTCGCCGCTTTTGTCCCTGAAAAAACTGCAGCCCATGAGCGGCGCGGCGACGAGCGCAAGCGCCAGGCAACCCGACAGGGCGCGCAGCCTGGAACCGGATCTCGGCGATCCTCGTAAACGCGACATCATATGCGCAGTTCGGTCCCGTCCCCGCCGGTGGTTCATTCGACGCCCCGACATCAGCGTGAACGCACCGCAGCCCTATGACAATACAGCAATTATCGCCGACAATCGGCCCGGAATAAGGCGTAAAAGTTAAGAGGCTTAGCGTTCAGGTTGGGAGTTAGGAGACGTCGGGGCCGTAAGCGGGGCTGGTGAAGGCGGCCGGGAGGTCGGCATGGCCGCGCGGGCGGCGGGTTTCCGGCATTTCGACATAGGCCCAGGCACTGCGATCGGCCATCAGGGCGGTGAGCACGGCGTGATTGAGCTTGTGGCCGCCGCGCACCGAACGGTAGGCGCCAAGAAGCGGCGCGCCGGACAGCGCCAAGTCGCCGATCGCGTCGACGGCCTTATGGCGCACGAACTCGTCGGCGAAGCGTACGCCCTCGGGATTGAGCACGCGATTTTCGGCGATCACCACGGTGTTTTCGAACGAAGCGCCGAGCGCGTAACCGGCGCTCCACAGCTTCGATACGTCGCGCATGAAGCCGAAGGTGCGGGCGCGCGCGAGCTCGCGGCGGAACAGATCCGGCTCGACGTCCATCGCAAACGCCTGGCGACCGATCAGCGGATGATCGAATTCGATTTCCGTCTCGATGCGCAGCCCGCGCAGATGCGGTCGCAGCTCGCCGTAACTGTCACCCTTGGCGACGCGCACCGGCTTGAGTACCTGGATGTAACGGCGCGCCGCCGCCGTGGCGACGATGCCGGCTTGATCGATGGCGGCGACGAACGGCTCCGCGCTGCCATCCATAATGGGCACTTCCGGACCGTCGACCTCAATCACTGCATTGTCGACGCCGAGACCGTGCAAGGCGGCGAGCACATGCTCGGTGGTGGAGACGGCCGGACCATTGTGGTCGCCGAGCACGGTGGCAAATTCGGTCGCCGTCACCGAACG
The DNA here is from genome assembly GCA_030038415.1 of Xanthobacteraceae bacterium. Taxonomy (GTDB): domain Bacteria; phylum Pseudomonadota; class Alphaproteobacteria; order Rhizobiales; family Xanthobacteraceae; genus BOG-931. The sequence goes on along the minus strand of JASHOX010000134.1, from coordinate 23,528 downwards.
GTAATGAGCGTTTAATTCGCGGTCGGGCTTGCCGTCGACGCCGCAGCGCAGAAAAACGATGCCGGTATCGGCTTCGGCCGGATGTAATGTCAGAGTGGCTGGCGAGCCGGAATGAACACCGATGCCGGTGACCGCGACATGATCCTTCAGCGTCGTCTGCCGGCCGGCGGGTACGCCCCTCATCATGCCCTCGTCCCAACCTTACGGCCAAACTACGCGAGCGAAATACCGCGCGAACCGATGGCCACCTCAACGTGAGGGGAACGCACTAACGGGGGCTGGCCGACGCAGGCGCCAGATACTCGGTCCCCCAACATCCCCTCGAACGAAGGAAACCTTACCGACGTAGTCCCAAGTGGCCAACTCACGCTTTCTTACCGACTGTTACCTTTTTCCGGCCGCAGTCTTGTCGGCTCGTTGCCGCAAAATCGCGCAAGCGGCTTTGCCAAACGCACAATCCGTCCCGCCGAGTTGCCTGCGACGGGACGGATTGTGCTGCCTAGCCAAAATATAGCTAGATACATCAATAACTTATGTCACCATGCCAAGTGCTAGGCGGCCGGCTTTTGCCGGCCATCACTTCGCTTGCCGGCGCAGGAAGGCCGGAATGTCGAGTTGATCTTCGTCGCTGGAGTTATGCACAGGGGCCTGTCGTCCGTGCTGGTCTAACCCCTGCGGCGTGGAGCGTCTGGCGTATTCGGACACCGGCAGTTCGTGGCCGGGTGCTTGACGCGACTCTGGGCGCGGCTGGGGCGGTCGCGGCATCGGCCGCCCGGTCAGGCGTTCGGGCGATACCGGGCCGCCAATCGGGGCGCTTACCGGCGCGGCCGGCAAGCCAGTCTCCGATTCGTCCTGATCGCGGCGTCCGAGGCCGACAGAAGCCAACCGCTGCAATAGCGACATCCGGCGTTTTTCGGGATGATCGTCCTCACGCGTCTCGCCGCGTCGCGCACGGATCTCATTCTGCGCCGGGACCGGCAATTCATCGAGCCGTGGCATGCGCGGCGGCCGCGGCGGCAACCGTTCCGGCTCAGGTGGAATGAATGCCGCCGGTTCGAGAATGTCCGCTCTGGCGGCAGCTTCCGGCTCGCGGGCGGCCGGATCGATGAACAGAGAAGGTTTTGGCGCCAGCGGCCGGATCGATACGTCCTCGACCGCCGCGGCGATCGCCGCCTTCGCCGCCGTTTCGATCGACGCGTTCACTGCCGCGGACGCCGCCGGAGCGGCGGCTGGGATCGCCGGTGCCACCGGCGCAGCCGGCGCAACAGCCGCAGGCCGGGCCGGTTCAGGCCGCGTGCTACGCTGGTTCTCGGCGCGGATGCGCTGGGCGACCTCCGCCATTCGCGTATCCACCGCCGGCACGATCGGCCGTTGCGACAGAGCCTGATCGATGCCGGTCGCCACCACCGATACCCGGATCATGCCGTCGAGACTTTCATCGAAAGTCGCGCCGACGATGATGTTGGCGTCTTGGTCGACCTCCTCGCGGATGCGCGTTGCCGCCTCGTCGACCTCGTAAAGCGTCAGATCGCGGCCGCCGGTGATGGAAATCAGAAGGCCTCTGGCGCCCTTCATCGAGGCATCGTCGATCAGCGGATTGGAGATCGCGGCCTCCGCGGCGGTCAGCGCACGTTTCTCGCCTTCGGCCTCGCCGGTTCCCATCATCGCCTTGCCCATCTCGCGCATGACGGCGCGAACGTCGGCGAAATCGAGGTTGATGAGGCCCTCCTTGACCATCAGGTCGGTGATGCAAGCGACGCCGGAGTAGAGCACCTGATCCGCCAGCGCGAAGGCGTCGGCGAATGTCGTCTTCTCGTTCGCCACCCGGAACAGATTCTGGTTGGGAATGATGAGCAGCGTATCGACGCATTTCTGCAATTCGGCAATGCCACCGTCGGCGATGCGCATGCGGCGCTGCCCTTCGAAGTGGAACGGCTTGGTCACGACTCCGACGGTGAGGATGCCGAGATCGCGCGCGGTCTTGGCGACCACCGGCGCGGCGCCGGTTCCGGTGCCGCCGCCCATGCCCGCGGTGACGAAGCACATATGCGCGCCGGAGAGATGGTCGCGAATTTCATCGATGACCTCTTCGGCAGCGGCGCGGCCGACGTCGGGTTGCGATCCGGCGCCCAGCCCCTCGGTGACCTGCACACCCATCTGGATGACGCGCTCGGCCTTCGACATCGTGAGCGCCTGGGCGTCGGTATTGGCCACCACGAAGTCGACGCCCTGCAGGCCGGCGCTGATCATGTTGTTGACGGCATTGCCGCCGGCGCCGCCGACACCGAATACGGTGATGCGGGGTTTCAGCTCACGGATATCGGGAATATTCAGATTGATGGTCATGGTTGCCTCTTGTTCCTCGCATGGGCGTTGTCCACGCGGGCCTTAAAACAGTCCTGCCCCGTCCGGTCCGCCACCGGCCGCTTTGATTTTCTAGCTTCGCGAGCGGGGGTCATCAGAAACTCTCGCGAAGCCATTGTCCGACACGGGTGAAATAGCCGCCCGTGCCCGTCACGAGATGCCGCTTGCGCCGCGCCTCGAAATGTTCGAGGTGCGCGGCTTGCGGATAAACCAGGAGGCCGGCAGCGACGGCAAAAGCTGGGCCTTTGGCCGAGTCCGGCGCGCCGGCGATGCCGAGCGGCCGTCCGATGCGCACCGGCCGGCTTAAGATTCGCGACGCCAGATCCGGCAGTCCGGTCAATTGGCTCGCGCCGCCGGTGAGGATGACATGGCCGCGCCGCTCGGCTGCAATCGAGGTCGCGGCCAGCCGATCGCGCACCATTTCGAGAATTTCTTCGACGCGCGGCTTGATGATGCCGACCAGGGCCGCGCGGGAGACGAATTGCGCCTGTTCGCGCTCGTCTTCGCTCAGCGGCGGCACAGTAACCATGTCGCGCTCATCCGATCCCCCGGCGAGCACACTGCCATAAAGCGTCTTGATTCGCTCGGCGTCGGCGATCCGAGCGTTCAGCCCGCGGGCAATATCCATGGTGACGTGCTGGCCGCCCAGCGCGAAGCCCTCCAGATGGACGCAGCGTCCGCCCAGGAACACCGCCATCGTGGTGGTGCCGGCGCCCAGATCGACCACGGCCGACCCGAGATCCGCCTCGTCGTCGGCAAGAACGGCGAGGCCGGCGACATAAGGGGAAGCCACCATGGCCTCGACGTCGAGATGGCCACGCTCGACCGCGAGCATCAGATTGCGCGCGGCGGCGACGTCGGTGGTGGCAATATGCATGTGGACGCCGAACCGCGAACCGAGCATGCCGCGCGGATCGCGCACGCCGTCGACGCCGTCGATCGAATAGGCGACGGGGAGCGAATGCAGCACCGCGCGGCCATCGCGCAGCGAATGGCGGCTGCCGGCGGCCAAGACACGGGCGATGTCGCCGTCGGAGACGGCGGAGCCGACAATGTCGACGTCGGCCGCGAACAGTTCGCTGGCAAGCCGGCCCGCCGACAGCGACAGCACGACGGATTCAATCTCTACACCGGCCATACGCTCGGCCGCATCGACGGCTCGGCGAATGGCGTCCTCGGCTTGTCCGAGATTGACGACGCTGCCGGCTTTCATGCCGCGCGCATGGGTATGGCCGAAGCCGACGACTTCGATGGCATGGCTGCGGCGGGTCAGGACTTGCTGCGGCTCCTGCGGCCGCAGCCGCGCGATCAGGCAGACCACCTTGCTCGATCCAACGTCGAGCGCGGCGACCAGCGCGCTGCGCCGTGGCGAAATCGGCTTCATTTTCGGCGTCAGGCCGTAACGGAGGGCGTTCATGCATCGCCCCCTTTCTTCTTTTTCATCGTCGCCTTGAGCGCTTCGTCGCGCGCCGCCGCGGCGGCGTCGGACAAGCGCACCGTAACGCGGTCCGGCAAGCGCAAATCGACTACTGTGATGTCGCGCGACAGGAGTTTCTTGTCGCGATCAAGCTCCACCAGGCGGTCGAGCGCGGCGGCAACATCGCCTTCCGGCAGTTGTACGTTGATGCCGTTGGTCAGCCGCAAATCCCAGCGCCGATCCGCCACCAGGATCGAAGCGCGCAGCGCCGATCGGATATCCGGATAGCGATCGACGATGGCGAGAAAGTCCTCGGCCTGCCGCTCGGCATCGCGGCCGACCACGAGCGGCAGGCCGAGGTAGCGGTTCTCGACGAATGGCTCGAGCACGGTGCCGTCGGCGGCGATGACGCTCAGCCGGTCGTTCTTTTGCCACAGCGCAAAAGCGTGGCGTTCGGTGATCGTGATCTGCAGCCGGTTGGGATAGAGCTTGAGCACCGCGGCATCGGCGATCCACGGGTTCGCCAACAGCCGCTTGCGCGCCGCATCGGCGTCGAGAAACAAAAGCGAGGTGCGTCCGGTGACGCCGGCGGCGGTGAGGATTTCTTCGCGGCTGACTTCTTTGTTACCGGAGAGCGAGATCGCGGCGATGCGGAAGCCGATCGCGTTTGCCGCGATATCGCGTGCACCTTTGGTCCAATCGAGCACGGCAGGGATATGCTGGCCGGCGACCGCGCCATAGACCAGCGTGCCGGCAATGAGCAGGATCGATCCGATGACGCCGGCGCCGCGCGGCAGATGCGCGACTGTGGCTGCCCATCGTCCGATCAGCCGGCGATAGCTCGAAGATGCGGCAAAGCGGCTTTCGCGGCGGCGCGGCCGATCGACTGGCGCGCGGGCGCGGCTCGGCTCGTCATGCGGCGCGCCGATTTGCCCTGCAGCTGATTGCCCCGACCGCGTCAGCGGTTGGTCGAGGCGTCCTCCACCATCCATTGCACCAGCTCATCGAACGTGATGCCCGCGTAGGCGGCAAGTTCGGGTACGAGCGAGGTCTCGGTCATCCCCGGTTGTGTATTGACCTCAAGACAGATCAGCTTTCCCGTCCCCCGATCGTCATAGCGAAAGTCCGCGCGGCTCACGCCGCGGCAGCCGAGTGCGCTATGGGCAGCAAGGCTCAATCTGCGGACTTCCTGGTAAACATTCGGTAAAATTGGCGCCGGCAGCAGGTGCCGGGAGCCGCCGGCGGCGTACTTTGCCTCGTAGTCGTAAAACCGCGTCGCCGGCACGATTTCGATGACGTCGAGCACCCGGTCGCCGAGCACGGCGCAGGTCAGTTCCTTGCCCGGGATGTAGCGCTCGACCATGACCGTGTCGCCGAATGGCCAATCCTCTCGGTAAAGCTCCTGGGGCGGGTTGGGATGCTGCTCGGTGACGATGAAGACGCCGACGCTCGAGCCTTCGGCGACCGGTTTGACGACATAGGGCGGCGCCATGACATGAGCCTTGGCTGCCTCGAACCGCGATACCACCCGGTCCTCGGCCACCGGCACGCCGGCGGCGCGGAACAACGCCTTGGCAAAGTGTTTCTGCATGGCGAGCGCGGAGGCGAGCACGCCGGAATGGCTGTAGGGAATGCCCAAAATTTCCAGGAGCCCCTGCAGGGTGCCGTCCTCGCCGGGCCGGCCATGCAGCACGTTGAGCGCGACGTCGGGCTTGGCGGCGGTCAAGGTCGCGGCGACGTCGCGGCCGACGTCGATCGGCGTGACCCGATAGCCGCGGCGGGTAAGCGCTTCGGCGCAGGCCTTGCCGGAGCGCAGCGAAACCTCGCGCTCGGCCGACCAGCCCCCCATCAAAACCGCGACGTGCTTGGGCATCGCTCCCCGCTAGCTGCCTTCAGCCGCTGATTCGCAGGGACACCAATAGAATCGACTATTGGCGAAAAATCGAGAGTCTCCAGCCCCGATTTCGCCCGAAATCGGGGCGCTTTTTTGCCTGATCGGTAGGGATAGAATCCCGGAACCTAGGGCGCCGTGTCTGGCACGCCGATCCGCTTGATCTCCCATTCCAGGTCAACGCCGGACTTCTTCTTCACCCGCCGCCGCACTGTTTCGCCCAGCGTCTCGATGTCGGCCGCGGTGGCGTCGCCGAGATTGATCAGAAAATTGCAGTGCATCTCCGACACCTGGGCGCCGCCTTGGCGCAAGCCGCGGCAGCCGGCGGCGTCGACGAGCTGCCAGGCTTTTTGGCCGGGCGGATTCTTGAAGGTCGAACCGCCGGTGCGGCTCTTGATCGGCTGCGTCGCCTCACGCGACTCGGTGATCTTGTCCATCGCGGCGGCGATGGCGGCGGGATCGCCGTGTTCGCCGGCAAACAGACCTTGGGTGAAGATGTAGTCGTCCGGCGCGCCGCAATGGCGGTAAGTGTAGTGCATGTCGCCGTTGTTGAGCACGTGAATGCGGCCCTGCCGGTCAACCGCGCGCGCCTCAATCAAGGCGTCTTTGGTTTCGCCGCCATAAGCGCCGCCGTTCATGCGCAGCGCGCCGCCGACGCCGCCGGGAATGCCGCGCATGAATTCGAGGCCGGCAATGCCGGCTTCCTGCGCCGCGCGCGCCACTTTCACATCTGGCACGGCGGCGCCGGCGCGTACGCGCGTATCTTCGACTGCGATCTCATTGAAGCCGCGGCCGAGCCTGATCACGACGCCCGGCACGCCGCCATCGCGCACGATCAGATTGGAGCCAAGGCCGATGGCGGTGACTTCAATCTCGTCGGGCAGGTTGGCGAGAAAATAGGAAAGATCGCCTTCGTCCTCAGGCATGAACAAAACCTGTGCCGGTCCGCCGACGCGAAACCAGGTCAGTTCGGCGAGCGGCTGATTCGCCAACAGCCGGCCGCGCAAACTCGGCATGGCCTTTTTGAGGGCCGGCACGAGATCGGGGAACGACATCAAACGGCTCCGGCCGCCGCCAGTTCGCCGGGCAGCGCATAGGCCCATTGCGTGATCGAGCCGGCGCCGAGGCAGGCGACGTAGTCGCCGGGATGCGCCATGGCGGCGATCAGCGAAGCAAGCTTTTCCGGGCTCTCGAGCGCGACGACGTGGCGGTGTCCGTGGGTGCGCAGACCCTGCACCAGAGAGTCGCGATCGGCGCCCGCGATGGGTGCTTCGCCCGCGGCATAGACATTGGCGACGATCACCGCGTCGGCGTCGTTGAAACAGGCGCAGAACTGCTCGAACAACGCCGCCAGCCGCGTATAGCGATGCGGCTGCACCACGGCGATGACCTGTCCCTTGGTCGATTCGCGCGCGGCGCGCAGCACGGCGGCGATCTCGACCGGGTGATGGGCGTAGTCGTCAATGATGGTGACGCCGTTCCAGCCGCCGGTCTTGGTGAAGCGCCGGCGCACGCCGCCGAATTTGGCGAGTGCGTTACGGATCACGTCGTCGGCGATGCCGAGTTCGTGCGCGGCCGCGACTGCGGCGGTGGCGTTGAGCGCATTATGCCGTCCCGGCATAGGCAGCGCGAGGTTCTTGATTTCGTGCAGCGCCTGACCGGCGCGTTCGCGCAGCACGATGGTGAACAGCGAGGTGCCGCCGGCGTGCGAGACGTCGACCAGCCGCACATCGGCCTGCGGATTTTCGCCATAGGTGACGATGCGGTGATCCTCGATGCGGCCGACCAGACTCTGCACGACGGGATGATCGGTGCACATCACCGAGAAGCCGTAGAACGGCACGTTCTCGACGAAAGCGCGGAACGCGTCCTGCACCGCATCGAAGGTCTTGAAGTGGTCGAGATGCTCGGGATCGACATTGGTGACGACGGCGATATCGGCCGGCAGTTTCAGGAAGGTGCCGTCGGATTCGTCGGCTTCGACCACCATCCAGTCGCCGGCGCCGAGCCGCGCATTGGTGCCGTAGGCGTTGATGATGCCACCGTTGATGACGGTCGGGTCGAAGCCGCCGGCGTCGAGCAGCGCCGCCACCATCGACGTGGTCGTGGTCTTGCCATGGGTGCCGGCGATGGCGATGCAGCTTTTCAACCGCATCAGCTCGGCCAGCATTTCGGCACGGCGCACCACCGGCAGCCGACGCGCGCGAGCTGCGAGCAGTTCCGGATTGTCGTTTTTGATGGCGGAGGAAATGACGACGACCTGCGCGCCGTCCAGATTCTCGGCCGCGTGCCCGATCGCGATCTTGACGCCCTTGTCGCGCAGCCGCTTGACGTTGGCGCTGTCGGCCTGATCGGAGCCCTGCACGGTATGGCCGAGATTCACCAGCACCTCGGCAATGCCGCTCATGCCGATGCCGCCGATGCCGATGAAATGCACCGGGCCGATGTCGCGCGGCAGCCTCATTCGGTTCCCCGTATCGCCCTGCCCGGCGTTATGCCCCGCATGCCCAGCCCTTTACACCAATGAAAGACATGAATGGCCGGAACAATCCGGCCAATTCCGACCAACAAGGCCGATAAATAATGTTGAAATTACTGCTTTGTACCGATTCCCGCCACCTGCAGGACCAAGTCGGCCAGACGGTCGGCGGCGTCCAACCGGCCCAACGACCGTGCCGCGGCCGCCATGGCGGCAAGCCGCTGCGGCGACGCGGCGAGTTTTTCCAATTCGCCGGCGAGCCGCTCCGGGGTGAAACTGTCCTGCACCAACCGGCGTGCGCCGCCGGCCCGTTCGAGCATTCCGGCATTGGCGAATTGATCCTGATCGATGGCGTGCGGCAGCGGCACCAGGATCGAGGGCCGGCCGATGGCCGAGAGTTCGGCGACGGTGGAAGCTCCCGAACGCGCGATCACCAGATGGCTCGCCGCCATGCGGGCCGGCAAGTCGGCAAAGAACGGCGCGATTTCGGCGGCGACCGCCGCCTTTTCATAGGCGCGCCGGACCCGGCCGACATCTTCCTCGCGGGCCTGCTGCACAATCGCGAGGCGACGGCGCAAGCTGGGATCGAGCCGCCCGATCGCGGCCGGGACGATATCGGCCATGACGCGCGCGCCTTGGCTGCCGCCGAAGACGAGGAGCCGGAATGGATCGCCGTCGGCCGGATAAGGCGACGCCGCGGCGGCGACCACCGCGGCGCGGACGGGATTACCGGTCAGCGTCGCCTTCAAAGCTAACACCGGCTCGTTGTCGAAGACATTTGGAAAAGTCGTGGCGATCGCGGTGACGCGCGGCGCCAATAGCCGGTTGGCGCGGCCGATGACGGCGTTGGCGTCATGAATGAGGGTCGGGACGCCGCGCCACGTCGCGGCCATCACCGGCGGAATGGTCGGATAGCCGCCGAAGCCGATGACCGCTGCCGGTTTGATCCGGCCGATCAGCGCCAAGGCTTGCACGAAGCCGACCCCGAGCACAGCGGCGGTTCGCGTCAGCGCGATGGGATTGCGTCCGCGCAAGGTGGCGCTGGCGACCACATGAATCGCGTCCTGCGCAAAAGCGCCGCCGAAGCGCGCGGCGCGGCGGTCGGTGGCGAGGTGAACGGCGATGCCGCGCTCGGCCAATGCCGTTGCCAGCGCTTCGGCCGGAAACAAATGTCCGCCCGTGCCGCCGGCCGTCACCAACACCGGCGCGGCGGCTCGCGCCGCCATCACACCGGACTCGCGGCGAGCAGGATTTCGCCGGCGAGCCTGGCGCGCGGCCGCTCGCGGGTGAGCGCCAGCAGCATGCCCATGCCGTAGGCCAGCGAGATCAACGAGGAGCCGCCGTAGGAGACGAACGGTAAGGTCATGCCCTTGGCCGGCATCAGATGCAGATTGACCGCCATGTTGATGGTCGATTGCAGGCCGAACAGGATGGCGAGGCCGGCGGAGGCAAAGCGGATGAAAGGGTCCTCGGTGCGCATGGCCTTGATCAAAGCGCGGATCACGATGAATGCAAATAGCGCGACCAGAATGAGGCAAAGCACGACGCCGAATTCCTCCGCGGCGACCGCAAAGATGAAATCGGTATGGCCTTCGGGCAGGATGCGCTTGATGGTGCCTTCGCCGGGGCCGCGGCCGAACCAGCCGCCGCGCAAAAACGACTCGGTGGCGATGTCGATATTGTAGCTGTCGCCCGACGCCGGATTAATGAAGCGGTTGATGCGCTGGGCGACGTGCGGAACGGTGAAGAACGCCACCGTCAGGCCGACGCCGGCGGTGCCGGCGAGTCCCATCACCCAGATCAAGCGCATGCCCGCCATATAGAACAGCGCGCCCCACACCAGCGAGATCAGCATGGTCTGGCCGAAATCCGGCTGCAGCACGAGCAGCGTGACGACGACGATGAGCAAAGCGAGCGCGATGGAATTGGCCGGCATTTCCGGCCGCTTTGCCGTTTCGCCGAACAGCCAAGCGATCAGGATCACGAAGGCCGGCTTGAGAAATTCCGACGGCTGGATGTTGACGCCGAGAATGACCAGCCAGCGCCGCGCGCCTTTGATCTCGGCGCCGAAATGCGGCGTCGCCGCAGTCAGAATGAGGCTGACGATAAAGACCACCAGCGCCACTTTTCGGATATCGCGCGGCGACAAGAACGAGGTGCCGATCAGCACGGCGCCGGCCGGAATAAGAAACAGCACCTGGCGATCGACGAAATGAAACGGGTCGAGCCCGATACGGGCGGCCACCGGCGGGCTCGCGGCGAGGCACAGCACGATGCCGCCGAGCATCAGCGCGACCAGCGCCGCGAGCGTCAGGCGGTCGACCGTCCACCACCACTCGGAAAACAGCGTGGGTTGCGCGCGCGAAGCCAAGGCCTTCCCCGAGACAAGTCCCGGGTTAGTGGTGACACCGGGATGGTTTCCAAGGGCTTAAGATGACGCGCTTGGCGCGTCATTCCGGAAGCCGAGCGAAGCGAGGCTGTCCGGAATCCATACTCCCGGTCTGTGGTTATGGATTCTGGGCCTGCGGCTCCGCCGCGTCTCGGAATGACTGGTCTATTTCGTGCCTGTGATTGCCTGCACCAGTTCCCTGAACGCGTCGCCGCGCACCTCGAAATTGCGGTACTGATCGAACGAGGCGCAGGCCGGCGACAACAGCACGACCGGTTCGTGCGCGCCTGAGGTCTGCGCATCGCGGGCGGCGGCGGCCAACGCCTTGTCGAGAGTGCCGGTGACTTCGTGGGGCACGGCGGTGCCGAGCGTCGCGGCGAATTCCTCCGCCGCCTCGCCGATCAGATAGGCTTTACGGATGCGCGGAAAAAAGCCACGCAAGGATTCGATGCCGCCGGTCTTCGGCTTGCCGCCGGCGATCCAAAAAATATCGTGAAAGCAGGCCAGCGCCTGCGCCGCCGAGTCGGCGTTGGTGGCCTTGGAATCGTTGACGAACAGGATGGCGCCGCGCCGACCGACTTCCTCCATGCGGTGGGCGAGGCCGGGGAATGAGCGCAAGCCCGCCTGGATCGCCGCCGCATCGAGGCCGAGCGCCAATGCCGCGGCGGTGGCGCAAGCGGCGTTTTGTGCGTTGTGCAGTCCGCGCAGCGAGCCGATGCCGCCGAGCGCCGCAATAGGCTGAGCGCCGCCTGCGCGGGCCCGCATGATCTTTTGGCCGGTTACGAATACTCCATCGGGCAGTTCTCGGCGCACCGAGATGCGCATGGGCTGCTTGCCGGCATCAGCGAGGCGATCGGCAATCGCGACGCACCATTCATCGTCGACGCCGACGATCGCGGTGCCGTTCTGCGGCACGCCTGCGACCAGCCGTTCTTTCACCGCAGCGTAACCCTCCATCGAGCCGTGACGATCGAGATGATCTTCGGAAAGATTGATCAGAATGCCGATCGACGGATCGAGCGAGGGCGCCAGATCGATCTGATAGGACGAGCATTCGATGACGTGGACGCGGCCCGCTGCGGGCGGCGCCAGCGACAGGATCGCGGTGCCGATATTGCCGCCGAGCTGCGCATCCATTCCGACGGAGGCGGCGAGATGCGCGATCAGCGCGGTGGTCGTCGACTTGCCGTTGGTGCCGGTGATGGCGACGAAGGGTGCGCCGGGCGCGTGGCGCGCGCGCTCGCGGCAGAACAATTCGATATCGCCGATCACTTCGACGCCGGCTTTGTGGGCGAGCGCCACGACCCAATGCGGCGCCGGATGGGTCAGCGGCACGCCGGGCGCCAGCACCAGGCTTGCGATTTTGCCCCAGTCGGCCTGCCGCAAATCGGCGGTGGGAATTCCCGCCGCATTCGCCTTCGCCACGCTCGCTGCATTGTCGTCGAAGGCGATGACGTCGGCGCCACCGGCAAGAAGCGCGCTTGCGCTCGTCAGTCCCGAGCCGCCCAGGCCGAAAATCGCGACCTTTTCGCCGGCAAAGGTCGTGATCGGAATCACGACGCCGCTACCTCAATTTCAAAGTTGAAAGTCCCGCCAAGGCCAGCACCACCGAAACGATCCAAAAACGAATGACGATTTGTGGCTCGGTCCAGCCGAGCTGCTCGAAATGATGGTGGATCGGCGCCATCTTGAAGACGCGCTTGCCGGTGAGCTTGTAGGAGACCACCTGCACGATGACGGAGACCGCCTCGAGCACGAACAGGCCGCCGATCACGGCGAGCACGATCTCGTGCTTGGTCGCGACTGCCACCGCGCCGATCATGCCGCCGAGCGCCAGCGAGCCGGTATCGCCCATGAAGATCGACGCCGGCGGCGCGTTGAACCAGAGGAAGCCTAAGCCGGCGCCAAGCACGGCGCCGCACAGTACCGATAGTTCGCCAGTGCCGGCGACGTAATGGATCTGCAGATAATCGGCGAAGACGGCGTTGCCACAAAGGTAGGAGATCATGCCGAAGCTCGCCGCTGCGACCATGACCGGAACGATGGCCAGGCCGTCGAGGCCATCGGTCAGATTCACCGCATTGCCGGCGCCGACGATGATGAAGATCGCGAACAGCACGAAGAACCAGCCGAGATTGAACGCCAGCTCCTTGAAAAACGGAAACACCAGCGAGGTCGAGAACGGCCCCTGGCCGAGCTCGACCAGTGCGATGCAGGCAAGGCCGGCGATGACCGCTTCGACGCTCAAGCGCGTGCGCCCGGCAAATCCGTTGGTCGCCTGTTGCTTGGTGACTTTCAGATAATCGTCATAGAAGCCGACCAGTCCGAAGCCGAGCGTCACCCACAGCACCACCCAGACATAAGGATTGGCGGGGTTGGCCCACAGCAGCGTCGACACCAGCATGCCCGACAGGATCATCAGTCCGCCCATGGTCGGCGTGCCGGCCTTGGCGATGATGTGCGACTTCGGACCGTCGGCGCGGATCGGTTGGCCCTTGCCCTGGAGCAGCCGCAGCCGGTCGATGATGGTCTGGCCGAACAGGAACACGAACATCAGCGCCGTGATGATCGCGCCGCCGGTGCGGAACGTGATGTAGCGAAATACGTTGAGGACCGAGAGCTTGTCCGACAGATCGACCAGCCAATAGAGCATCGCATCAACCTTGTGCAGACGCGCCGGCGAGGGCACCTTCGACAGTGTCTTCGCCCGCATCCTGGTGCGGATAGGCCCGTTGCAGCGCCTTGACGATGGGCGCCATGCGCGAGCCGAGCGAGCCCTTGACCATGATGGCGTCGCCGGCGCGGATCGCGCGCAGCACCTGCGCTTCGAGCGCGGTAGAATTCTCTGCATAGCCGCCGCGGCGGCTCGCGGGAAGAGCTTGCCACAGCGCCTGCATCAGCGGACCGCAGCAGAATACCAGATCGACCGCATTGGCGAGCACCGCATCGGTGAGCGCGCGATGCAGCGCGCGGCCTTTCGGTCCCAGCTCCAACATGTCGCCGAGCACGGCGATGCGGCGGCCTTGTGGGCCGATCGGCGCCCGGCCAAGCACTTCGAGCGCCGCCGCCATGGAAGCCGGATTGGCGTTGTAGCTCTCATCGAGGACCAGCGCCGGGCCGCCGGGAAGCTCGATCGCGACCGGCGCGCCGCGGCCGGACACCGGCGCGAGCTCGGCGAGCGCCAATGCCGCCAGCGCGAGATCGGCGCCGACCAGTTCGGCCGCCGCCAGAACGCTAAGCGAATTGATGACGAGATGGCGGCCCGGGGCGCCGACCTTGTAGGTCAGTTCGGTGCCGAGAATATTTGCTTGCACGGTCGAGCAGCGCGGATGAAGTGCGCATTTGATCAGCCGCGCGTCGGCGCCTTCGTGCTCGCCGAACGAGACGATGCGGCCCACGCCGGCTTCCTTGGCCCGGCGCCTGAGATGGGCGAATTGCGCGATGTCGCGATTGATGACTGCCGCGCCGCCCGGCTCGACGCCAAAGAAAATTTCGGCCTTGGCGTCGGCGATCTTGGTCAACGAGCCCAAATATTCGAGGTGCACGGGCGCGATCGTGGTGATGATCGCGACATGCGGTCGGACCAGTCGCGCGAGCGGCTCGATCTCGCCTTCATGATTCATGCCCATTTCGAACACGGCATAACGCACGCTCGCGGGGCAGCGGGCGAGCGACAGCGGCACGCCCCAGTGGTTGTTGTAGGAGGCGACCGAGGCATGGGTCTCGCCGTCCTTCGACAGCGCAAGCCGCAGCGCTTCCTTGGTTCCGGTCTTGCCGACCGAGCCGGTGACGCCGATCACTTTGGCGTGCATACGCGCCCGCGCGGCGGCGGCGAGCGCGCGCAAAGCGGCAAGCACGTCGGGCACGACAAGGAGCGGCGCATCGCCGGGGAACCGGCTGCGCCGGTCGGCGGCAATAACGGCGAGACCGGCTTTGGCGGCGACCGCCGCGGCCACGAAATCGTGGCCGTCGCGATGGTCGCCGTGGATGGCGAAGAAGGCGTCGCCCGGCGTCAGGCTGCGGCTGTCGATAGACAGGCCGGAGACCGTTTGCGGCAGCGCTCCACAGCGTTCGGCGTGCATCGCGGTCGTCATCGCCTCGGTGGTCCACAGCGCGGACGCGCTCATGCGGCGAGTTCCTTGAGTGCCGTGGCGACCGCCTCGTGATCGCTGAACGGTATGACCCGGTCGCCGATGATTTGGCCCGTTTCATGACCTTTGCCGGCGATCAGGAGAACATCACCGGAGCGCAGATCGGCGATAGCGCGGCGGATCGCTTCGCGACGGTCGCCGATCTCGCTGGCACCGCGCGCCGCGGCGATGATCGCGGCGCGGATCGCGGCGGCGTCTTCGCTGCGCGGATTGTCGTCGGTGACGATCACCCGATCGGCTTTGGCGGCGGCGACGGCGCCCATCAAGGGTCGCTTGCCGCGGTCGCGGTCGCCGCCGGCGCCGAACACCACGATGAGCCGGCCGCTGGCATACGGCCGCAAGGCATCGAGCGCTTTGGCGAGCGCATCAGGCTTGTGCGCATAATCGACGAAAATCTGAGCGCCGTGGCTTGCCCCGACGCGCTCCAGCCGGCCCTTGGCGCCGGACAGCTGTTCCAGCGCCGCAAACACCGATCCATGATGGCCGCCGGTCGCGATGGCAAGCCCGGCGGCGACGAGCGCGTTCTCGACCTGAAATTCGCCGACCAGCGGCAATCGCAGCTGGAAATGTTCGCCTCGGTATTCGAGCCGCAGCCGCTGCGCGAAACCGTCAATCGCCGCATGGCCGAGGCGGATTCCGGCGCCCTTGCGCCCGACAGTCAGGAGCGAAAGCCCGCGCGCCTCTGCCGCCGCCACCACCGCATCGGCGTGATCGTGATCGGCATCGATCACCGCCGCGGCGCCGGGCGGCAGCAAATCCTCGAACAGCCGCAGCTTGGCGGCGAGATAGGCCTCGAAAGTTGGATGATAATCGAGATGATCGCGCGTGATATTGGTGAAGCCGCCCGCCGCAATGCGCAAGCCGTCAAGCCGGTATTGGTCGAGGCCGTGCGAGGACGCCTCGATGGCAAGATGGGTGACGCCGTCGGCGGCCAGCGCTTCGAGCGAACGATGCAGCGCGACCGGGTCCGGCGTGGTGAGCGAGCCGTAAATCTCGCCGCGCGGCGACACGACGCCGATGGTGCCGATGCTGGCGGCGCGATAACCGAGCGCAGTCCAGATTTGCCGGGTGAAGGCGGCGACCGACGTCTTGCCGCTGGTGCCGGTGACGGCGGCGATGACGCGCGGCTGGCGCGGATGGAATTTAGCCGCCATGAGCGCGAGCGCGCGCCGGGCATTGTGGACGCGCATGAACGCCACATCGCCGGGCAACGGAGCTTGCGGCGGCCGTTCGGCTACGATGGCGATCGCACCCGCGGCAATTGCCGCCGGCACGAATTGCAGGCCATCGGCCTTGCCGCCGGCAATCGCCACGAAGGCATCGCCAGGTTTGACTGCGCGGCTGTCGGCAGACACGCCGCCGACATCGAGATCGGCAAGGTGCGCGTTGAATTCCGCGTCAGGCGGCAAAATTTCGCGAAGCTTCATGGTCCGGTCGACTTACGGATCGACTTGGCAGATCGACTTTGGCAGATCAACTTGGCGGCTCGGTCGATAATGCGGCCAAAGCCTTACCTGATTTAAGGACTTACCTGCTTTCCTTCAGCGAGGCCAGTATCTGCTGATCGGCGGGCGGCAGGTCCATGCGCGGCGCGATGTCGAGAAGCGGCGAAATCCGCGACACCACGGCGCCGCCGACCGGCACGGCGTTCCAGCCTGACGTGGTGAAGCCATGGGTTTCCGGCGTCGCGTGCGGCTCGTCGAGCATGATGAGCAGCAGATAGCGCGGTTGGTCCGCTGGCAGGATCGCCATGAAATCGGTCAGCACTTTGTTCTTGGAATAGCGGCCATTGACGACCTTGTCGGCGGTGCCGGTCTTGCCGCCGATGTAATAGCCGGGAACATCGGCTTTCTCCGCCGTGCCCTTCTCGACATTGAGCCGCATCAGATAACGCATCATCGTAGAGGTTTCCGGCTTGATGACGCGCCGGCCGAGTTTTGCCGCGTCGGCCTCCGAGCGCTTGAGGAAGGTTGGCGGGATCAGGATGCCGCCGTTCATGATGGCGGCAACGCCCATCGCCGCCTGCAATGGCGCGACCGACAGGCCATGGCCGAAGGCGATGGTGGCGGTGGTCAGATCGCTCCAGCGCTTTGGCAGGATCGGCTCGGCGCTTTCCGGCAATTCGGTACGCAGCCGGTCGAGCTGGCCGAGGTTTTTGAGGAACGCCTGTTGCGTTTGGCTGCCGAGCGACAGCGCCATGCGCGCCGCGCCGATATTCGATGAATAGGTGAAGATTTCCGGCACGCTGAGGAAGCGATGCTGCGGCTCGAAATCGTGGATGGCGAACCGACCCATCTGCAGCGGCATGCGGGCGTCAAATTTCGAGTTGAGCGTGACCTTACCGGAATTAAGGGCCATGGCCACGGTGAAGGCCTTAAACGTCGATCCCATCTCGTAGACGCCGGTGGTCAGCCGGTTGATGCGCGACGGATCGAGCGCTTCGCTCGGGTTGTTCGGATCGTAGTCCGGCTCCGACACCAGCGCGACGACCTCGCCGGTGCGCACATTGAGGACGAGGCCGGCGGCGGCGAGCGCGCTGAATTTCGCACGCGCGGCGACCAGTTCGTCGCGCAAGGCGTGCTGGACGCGCAGATCGACGGCGAGCTGCACCGGAGTTTGCAGGCGGTCGGTGGCGAGGCCGGCGAGGTGCAAAGCCGCAAGACCTTGCCCGTCGAGCCATTTCTCCATCCCGGCAATGCCCTGATTGTCGATATTGACGTGGCCGATCAGATGCGAGACTTCGTCGCCATTCGGATAGTCGCGTTTGTTCTCGTTGAGGAAACCGATGCCGGGCAGTCCCTGGCGGTAGATTTCCCGCTGCTGCTCCGGCGTGATGTCGCGCTTGAGCCAGACGAAGCTGCGCTTGGAGGACAGCCGCTCGCGCAAATCCTTGACATCGAGATCGGGCAGGTCGGCGGTCAAAAGCTCCGCCGCCTCGTCGACGTCGATCAACCGGCGCGGTTCCGCGTAAAGCGAAGGCACGCGCACGTCGGTCGCCAAGACCTCGCCGTTGCGATCGAGAATGTCGGGACGCGCCGTCGCGACGGCGTCACCGGACACTACGCGCTGCGCCGTATGTTGGTCGGCCTGGATAGCGAACATCACAAGCCGCGCGGAGATGACGGCATAGACGAGGGCGAAGGCCATAATCGCAAGGCCGATGCGGGTCCGCGCTTTGGCGCTGCGATCGAGATCCTCGCCATAGAGCAGTTTGCGGATGAGCCATTGCCGCCACGGCATTTCGCGCGGACCAATGGCGGGGGCCTGCACAAACGAATCCGCGGTCGCACTCATCGTGGCGGCGCTCCAGGAGCCGTCGGCGCCGGTCCTGTCGGCGCCAAGGCGGCCGGCGCTTGGCCGGCGTTTGCGGGGCTCGTTGTGGCAGCCGGAATGGTTCCGGTCGTCCCGAATGGGTCGGGCTCTTCGAAATTATCAATCATGCCGCCGATCGGATCGGTGCTGGCGGCGACATTTTGCGCCGACCGGTCGGGCAGGTGATCCAGCGTGTCGAATTGCGTCGGCGCGATGGTTTTGAGATGCAGGAAGCGCTTGGCTAGCGCTTCGATACGCGCCGGATTATCGAGCTCGCCCCATTCAGCCCGCAGCGCCGCGATCTCGTCGCGCTCGCGGCGCACCTCGCTGCGCAGCTTAGCGAGGCGCTCGGCCTGAACCGTGGCGTCGAACTTGATGCGATAGACCCAGGCGGCGGCGAGCACGAGTACCCCGATCACGGCAAAGTTGAGCACGCGCAGGATCATGGCCGCACCCGCATGATAGCGGCGAGCGACGGTAGACGACGCGGCGACGGGCCTTCGGCAGTCTCGCGCGGCGGCGCATCGGTGCGCTCGGCGGCGCGCAGCTTGGCCGAGCGCGCGCGCGGATTGGCGGCGATTTCGGTTTCATCCGGAGTCTCCGGACGCCGGGTCAGCACGCGGAAGGTGGGCGGCGGCGCCGCGACGACTGGACGATGGCGCGAGCCCGCCGGCGTGCGGCTGCGCTCGGCGAGGAAGGTTTTGATGATACGATCTTCGAGCGAGTGAAAGGCGACCACGACGAGACGGCCAGACGGTTTCAGCACGTGCTCGGCAGCGGTCAGCCCGCGCGCCAATTCGACGAGTTCGTCGTTGATAAAAATGCGCAAGGCCTGGAAGGTTCGGGTGGCCGGATGAATGGCGCCCTCGCGTGCGTGAACGACACGGGCGACGATGTCGGCGAGCGCGCGCGTCGTTGCGATGGGACGTTCGTCGCGCGCCCTGACGATCGCCCGCGCAATGGCGCGAGCATGGTTCTCTTCTCCCAGGGTGGCAATGATGGCGGCAAGATCGCGCTCGCCGGCGCGGGCGACGACGTCGGCGGCGCTCGGACCGTCGCGTCCCATGCGCATGTCGAGCGGCCCATCGAGCCGGAACGAAAATCCGCGCGCCGCCTCGTCGAGCTGCATCGACGACACGCCGAGGTCGAACACGACGCCATCGACGGCGCTGCCGGCGACGATCGCGGCCAAGTTGGAGAAGCGATCCTCGACGAGTTCGAGCCGGCCGTGCGATTCTTCGACGAGAGCGGCGCCGCGAGCGATGGCGGCGTGATCACGGTCGAGGCCGATCACGCGCGCGCCGGGCGTCTGCAGAATAGCGCGCGTATAGCCGCCGCCGCCGAATGTCGCGTCGACATAGAGGCCATCGCCGCGGACGCCGAGCCAGTCGACGACGCGGCGGCCGAGCACGGGAATATGACGAGCCAGTCCGCCAGCGACAGCGTTGCTGTCGCCGCCCGTCATTCTTCCCGCGCTCCGAGCGGTTTTGCCGCCGCCGTCATCCGGGTTCCCAGCTCCGCTTTGAAGGCGCGGACCTTCTCGGTGGCCTCCGCGAGTTCCGCGCGAAAGCGGCTGGGTTCCCAGATCCGAAATTTGTGGCCGAGGCCGACGAACGTCGCCGTGTCGGTAATGCCGGCATGAGTCTTGAGCGTGTTGGTCAGCACCACGCGACCCTCGCCGTCGATCTTGAGCGTCTCGCTGGTTCCGTAGAGCGCGAGCGAGAACTGTTCGCGCCGGTCGGAATAGGGCGAGAAGCCGGAAATCAGCGCCTCGATCTCGGCCAGCAGCGCATTGCCGCCGGCATCGAGCGCCGGGCGGTCGAGCGCCGGATAGCAATAGAGCCCGTCGAAGCCGTCGCGCGTCAGCACCGCGCGAAAGGACGCCGGCACCGATACGCGTCCCTTGGCGTCCAATCGCAGCATGTAATGGGACACAAAGCGGTCCACCTCGCCCTCCGCCACGCGGCAGGCCAATCCCGCAAGGCCCTCGCATTATGAGCGTTTCTGGGATCGAATGGGCTATCATGGGATGATATGGGCGTCAACGGACCGGCCCAAGTCGATTGGGCAAAACCGCTCGATTTCGATTAGTGCGGGGTAAGCTTAAGGAATGGTTGAAGCGGTGGCCGCCGGGAGGTCGCGCCTCCGCGCTGTAGCGGATTTTGACGCGAAGAGCTCTACAGGATTCAGCTCCGACCAATCGAACCCTCTGGGGGCGCGCCGAATGACGCTTCGCCTGACAGAAACGCAATGAGACGACGTATTTTTCACAATTCCTGTGCACGCCGGGGCAAATCGCCTTGTGGTGGAGCCGCGTTCTCCTAAAGTCCGCTTATGTCGCGTCCTGCGTTTGCTCCAGATTCCTGCGTAGTTGCCGAGGTCATGCCGTCGCCCAATCACGGCGAGCGTCGCGACGGCCGGCGACCCGATATGATCGTGCTGCACTACACGGGGATGGAGGACGCTGAGGCCGCATTGGAGCTCCTCAAAGCCCGCGGCAGCGAGGTTTCGGCCCATTATTTTGTATTCGAGGACGGCCGCATCATCCAAATGGTGCAAGAGAGCCGACGCGCGTGGCATGCCGGCAAATCGTCATGGGCAGGCGAAACCGATATCAACTCCTGCTCGATCGGCATTGAGATCGCCAATCCAGGCCACGACCACGGCTATCCGGAATACCCCAAGCGCCAGATTGCGGCGGTCACTGCGCTGTGTCGCAGCATCCAGACCCGCAATACGATCCCGCCGGCACGAGTCTTGGCGCATTCCGATGTGGCCCCGAGCCGCAAGCAGGATCCCGGCGAAAAATTCCCCTGGCGCACGCTTTACGAATCCGGCGTCGGCCATTGGGTCAAGCCTGCCCCGATCATGAATTTCGGCCAATCGCTCAAGCCCGGTGACCGCGGGGACGGTGTTGCCGCGTTGCAGAAGTCGCTGGCCGAATATGGCTATGGCGTCGACGTCAACGGCGAATACGACTCCATGACCCTTGAAGTCGTCACCGCCTTCCAGCGCCATTTTCGGCCGGAGCGTCTCGATGGCGTTGCCGATCAGTCGACGCGGAGCACGCTGCAGGAACTGCTCGCCACCCGCGGCCGGGCCCGGACGATGGCGGCTCGCGCCCGCACGGCGATGCTGCTCGTTGCTCCTTAACCGCTCTCTCTTCGACCTCTTGACGGGGCGGGGCTTCGTCCCCATCCCTGTTCTGTCAGTCGGTCGGACGGCCGCTACGGCCCCCGCCCATTCCTCCCCCCGCAAGCGGGGGAGGGTGAGAGAGAGGGATGCCGGAGAGGAAAGTCCGGGCTCCATGGACAAGCGGTGCCGGATAACGTCCGGCGGGTGCGAGCCCAGGGACAGTGCCACAGAGAACAGACCGCCGCGGTGCGTAATGTTTGCCGCGGCAAGGGTGAAACGGTGCGGTAAGAGCGCACCGCGCCGGCGGTAACGCCGGCGGCACGGCAAACCCCACCGGGAGCAAGACCGAATAGGGACGGCGCGAGGCTCGCGCGAGCGGGCTTCGGGATCGGTGTCCGGATCCCGCCGTCCGGGTAGGTTGCTTGAGGCGTCGGGTAACCGGCGTCCCAGAGGAATGGTCGTCACGTCTGCGAATTCTCGTTCGCAGGCCTTCCAGAACCCGGCTTACAGGCCGGCTGATGTGACTTAAGGGCGCTCGACGGAATCCCCGTCGGGCGCCCGCCAAGCTTTTGGGGCTGACTGAATCGGGAATTCGACCCCAAGGGGAAGTTGCTCAATATTTCAGCGGTAGACGCCGCGATGCACGGCATCGGTGCCTGTGCTGCCAAAAATAGTCAATGAAATCAATAATATCATGGTGGCACGTGGTTTGCTGCTTCGCAAAATACGGCCCAGCTGATCGTTCGCGAAAGCCCGCGTTGGGCTGGGGCCTGAACCGGGGAGCCAAGACATGGATTACGTGAAGCCGGCGGACGTCGCCGCCACCATGATGAATACCGGGCGCACCAAGCTCGCATTGTCGCCGCTCGACCTTGTCATCCGCGGCGGTCTCGCCGGCGCTATCCTCGCTGCCGCCACAAGTCTCGCCTTCACCGCCATTGTGCAGACCAACCAGCCGCTGGTCGGCGCACTCGTCTTCCCCGTCGGACTCATCCTGATCGTGCTGCTTGGACTAGACCTCGTCACCGGCAGCTTCGGGCTGTTGCCACTGCCGTGGATCGAGAACCACGTCGGCGCCAAGACCATGCTCGGCAATTGGAGCTACGTCTTCCTCGGCAACTTGATCGGGAGCGTGGTCTACGGCGCGCTGCTGGCGATCGCACTGACCAATTTCGGCACCGCGGCCCCGGCCGGCGTCGCCGCCAAGATCATCGCTATCGCGGAGGCAAAAACGACCGGCTACGAGGCGCTCGGCTTTGCCGGACTCGTGACCGTGTTCGTCAAGGCGATCCTCTGCAATTGGATGGTGTGCCTCGGCATCGTCGCCGCAATGTCGACCTCGTCGACCATCGGCAAAATCGCCTGCGCTTACATGCCGATCCTGATCTTCTTCGCCCAGGGGTTTGAACACTCGGTGGTAAACATGTTCGTGATTCCAACCGGCATGATGATGGGCGCCAAAATCACCGTGTCGGAATGGTGGCTGTGGAATCAGATTCCGGTGACGCTCGGCAATCTGGTCGGCGGCTTCGTCTTCACCGGGCTCGCGCTCTATATCACCCACAAGCCCCGTAGCTTGGCGCCGGCGCCTCTGACGGCGCCGACGCAAGTGCCGGCAGAATGACGGAGGCGGACCTCAAGCAAACCGCCGCCGCGGACACCGGCGACTTTAACCCCGAACAGAAGCGTTATCTGGAAGGGTTCGTCGCTGGAGTGCAGATTGCCAAAGCGGCCAAAAGCGTCGTCGGCGTTGCGCCGGCGACCGGCATGCCCGTTGCTGCGCCCGAGCCCACGGGTCCGGACGCGGCCGGGCTCGCCGCGCAGAACCGCGTGCTCGCTTTGGGGCGAAAACTCTCTGATCCGGAAAAATTCAAGCGCGAGCAGCATCCGTTCGATACCTACGAGCGGCTAAAGGCGCATGCAGCCAAAGGCGAATATCCGAAGCCTGCGGACAATTTCCGCTGGCGCTTTTTTGGCCTGTTTTACGTCGCGCCCAACCAGAATTCCTACATGTGCCGGCTGCGCATCCCGAACGGCATCGTTAAAGCGGCGCAATTCTCGGGCCTGGCCGATCTCGCCGACCGCTATGGCGGCGGCTACGCGCATGTGACGACACGCGCCAATCTCCAGATCCGCGAGGTGCAAGCGCACAACGCCGTCGCCATGATCGAGGCGATCCAGGATCTGGGACTGTGCTCGCGCGGCTCCGGCGCCGACAATATCCGCAATGTCACCGGCACGCCGACCGCCGGCATTGATCCGCAGGAACTCATCGATACTCGGCCTTACGCGCGCGAGTGGCATTATCACATTCTCAATGACCGCTCGCTTTACGGCCTGCCGCGCAAGTTCAACGTCGCCTTCGACGGCGCCGGCACGATCGCCGTGCT
>JASHOX010000021.1 GCA_030038415.1 Xanthobacteraceae bacterium | reverse complement strand
ATAGAAAGGGTCAAAGCGGACATAGCGTCTTCGCCTTCGCCGACGCGCAGGCGGCCTACAAGCACATGGCTTCCGGCGCGCATTTCGACAAGATCGCTATTCGGGTGAAATGAAGAAGAAGACCAGCTGGCTTGCCAAGCCGAAGCTCGCGGCAGGGTGCGCCCGCCTTCGCCATTCGGCTACGGCGCGGCAGCCTTCACTCCCTTCGCAAGCGAAGGCTGGTGGGCGCTGTAGGGATTGAACCTACGACCTCTCCCGTGTGAAGGGAACGCTCTCCCGCTGAGCTAAGCGCCCGGTCCAGTGAAGGTAAGGGTTTAAGGTGCGCCCCTTCGGGGTGTCAAGGAAGCCTAGAGCCCAATCGTTTCTAATAGAATCAAAAGCGGGCTCTAGGATTTTGATCGAGCATGATCTTTTCCGAAAACCGGTATCCACTTTTCGGGATCATGCACTAATTCGTCGACGCCACGCGCGAGGCGGTCGTTTGCAGCGCGCGGATGCGGTCGGCGAGCGTATTCTTGGCTTCAGCGGCCGTGCCGCCGTTCTCGGCCGCTGCCTCGCTACGGCTGGCAGGCGGCGCGGCGCGGCCCGTGCTCGCCGCTTCAATCAGCATGGATTCGATCGGCGAGCCGGGGCCTTCGAGCGTCGCCGTCAGGCGCGCGACTTCGGCGGCAACGTCGTTGATGCGTTCGCGCAGGAGCGCGTTCTCGACGCGCTCGGCCGCCCAGGTCGATTCGGCGTCGCGCTTCATGGTGCCGACCTCGCGCTGCAGCTTGGTGCGTTCCTCGATCGCCGCGGCGAGCTGCGCTTCGAGCTGTGCGATGTCGGAGCGGAAGCGTTCCACCGCCGTGCTCGAGCGGCTGCCGGAGGTGGCGAGTTCGCTGCGCAGATCGGCTTCGATCTTGCGGGCGTCGTCGAGCTCGTTGCGCAGCCGCTCAAGCTGATAATCGCGCTCGGCCAGCACGCGGCCCTGATCGGTGAGGCGCGCCTCGAGGTCGGCAACGCGGCGATTGAGCAGTTCGGCTTCGCTCTGATGCACGAAGAGCTGCCGTTCGAGGTCGGCGGTTCGCGTGCCCAGATCGCCGAGCTTGCCGCGTGCCGCGGTGAGTTCATTCGTGGCGGTCTCGGATTCGGTGCGCTCGCGCTCGAGCCGGCGCTCGGTCTCCGCGACCGCCCGCTCGTAATCGGCGACGCTGACCTTCATCGCTTCGACCTGAGCGCGGAACGCCGCGATCTCGGTGCGCTGGCTGTCGGCGATCAGCGATCGCTCGCCGAGCTCGCCGAGCAATTTCGTCAATTCCGCTTCCTTGTCGGCGAGGTGCCGCTCGGCCTCGCGCAGCGAGCTTGATTTGATCTGAAATTCTTCTTCGGTGGCGCGCAATTGCTCGCGCAGCGTCTTGTCGCGCGCTTCCAGCGCGAAGATCGTGGCGGTTTTCTCGCCGAGCTCCTTCTTGAGGTGATTGATGGCGTCGCTTTTCTTGCCGAGCTCGGCAAGCTGCGTCGTCGTCTTGGCCTTCATCTTTTCGACGCTCATTTCCAGGCGTCGGGTCGACATGGCGAATTCGGCGCGCAATTGGTCCTTATCGGCGCGGATCTCGGCGATCGACAGTGGGGTGGCGGCTTCGAGCCGCTTCATGGTCAGGCGGACGGCGCGATTATGAACGAGCGGAACGAACAACAGGCAGAGCAACGCCGCAACGAGAAAGCCGATACCGAAATACATGACCGATTCGATCATGACGCTACGCCTCCAGGCCCTCGCGTCCTCGCCCGCTTGCGGGGTGGAACGGCAGAGGGAACGCACGACCATGCCATGAGGGTGCGTACCGCACCACTTTGACGAACCGTTAACCTAAACCGAGTTTGTCCGCCGCGCCAATCGTTTCGAGACGTGTCACGGCATTTGCCGGCGCGCCAAGGATCAGAACGGATTCCACGTCGGCCGCTCCGTGAACTTCAAGTAGCCGAGATTGGCGCCCAGCCGAAAACCGACCCCGGAGCGGATCGGCACCAGCACGATGTTATTGGCTGTCAGCGCGGTCATGCCGAAACCGCCAATAAAGTAGGCGGAGCCGTTGATGCCGCCGAAGCGGTCGAAGATCGCCTGGGTGGCCGGGAGGTTATAGACCAGCATCATAGTCCGCGCGCCGTCGGCGCCGGCGTCGAAGCCGATGCTGGGGCCCTCCCAAAACACCCGCAAATCGCCGGCATTCTTGGTGTAAAGCGTGCCGTCGCCGTAGCGCAGCCCGCCGACGAAGGCGCCTGAGCCTTCTTCGCCCAGGATGTAGCCGTTCGGCTCGCCCCACTGGCTGAAGGCTTTCTGCATGATCATGGCAAGCCCGCGCGACACGCCGCCAAAGAAGTGGTGTCCGGCCTCGATCACCTCGTCCGCCGAAAAGTGGCTGGTATCATGCGGTGGCGGGGCCGGCGGCGGGCCGGGAGCGGCCGCCGGGGGCGGTTGCTGTGGCGGCATGGTCTGGGCGCCGGCCGGCACCGACGCGAGCGATGCAACGACGATGGCCATACCGGCGATCCGCAAGGTGAGATTCATGGTCAGCTCCCCGCTTAACCCCTTGCTCACGCAATCGGCTCTAACTGGAAGCCGAACCGATGCGAATCAGCCCAGCCTTTGCCGAGACTATGACGACAGCACGGCGAAAACGGAAGCGATACTGCGCCGTTGTAGCCGCTTGCGCCGGGCTTTTGGCTTATGCCGGCCTTGTTTTTGTGCTGACCGCGGGTCCGCCGATCGCGCGGGCGGCTGCCACCGGACAGATCGTGGTGGACTGGCACACCGGTCTTGCGATCGACGGCTACGATCCGGTTGCCTTCTTCACCAACGGCAAGCCGACGGAAGGCAGTCCCGATCTTGAATTGCGCTATGGCGGCGTGGTCTGGCGTTTCGCCAATATCGGCGATCGCGCGGCATTTGCCGCGAGCCCCGACGTCTATATGCCCCAATATGGCGGCTATGATCCGCTCGGCATTGCCCACGGCGTCGCGGTCGCCGGCAATCCGAACGTCTGGCTCATTGCCGGCGAAAAGCTGTTCCTGTTCTACGACGACGACCGACGCAGCCGGTTCGCCGCCGATCCGGACCGTGTCATCGGCCCGGCGGACCGAAAATGGCCGGCCGTGTTGCGCAAGCTCATCCCGTAATCGGCTGGCCCGACGCGATAAAAGCCGGGATCAAGAGGTCTGGCGTTCCGTAGTGCAGTGGCGAGCCATCGGGCGTCGTTACGCTGCCGCCCGCTGCTTTGAGGATGGCATGACCCGCCGCGATGTCCCAGTCCCGCGTCGGCGCAAGCCGCGGATAAATATCGGCCGAGCCTTCGGCCACGCGGCAGAATTTGATCGACGACCCGGACTGCACAAGCTTGACCTGCGGAAAGCCGTCGACATAGCTGCGGGTGCGCGCATCGAGATGCGAGCGGCTGACCACGATGGCGACTTCGCGCGCAGGGCGCGGCCGGGCGTGGATCGGTGTCGGTCTCGCGCCGTCGCCGGCGTCGCGCGCAATCCGGTCGGCGCCATGGTCGACAATGCCGCGCCAGGTCAGGCCTAAGGCCGGCGCGCAGATGATCCCGAGCATCGGCGCACCGTCGGTCATCAGCGCGATATTGATGGTATATTCGTCCCGGCCGGCGATGAATTCGCGCGTGCCATCGAGCGGGTCGACCAGATAATAGCTGCCGCGTTCGATCCGTGGTGGCCCTTCACGCGCGGCGTGCTCCTCCGAGATGATCGGCACTTCCGGAGCAAGACGCTCCAAGCCAGCGCAGATGATAGCTTCGGCGGCCTCGTCCGCCGCGGTGACCGGCGATCCATCGGCCTTCGTTCGCACATCTGCCTGGGCAGCCAAATCGAGGATCGTTGCCGCCGCCTGCGCGGTGAGCTTGGTCAATTCCTCCATCAACGCTATGCAGGTGGCGGCATCCAAGCGGGGCACGGATTGGTTCCCAAGGTTCCCGGTCGCTAGAGGGGCTTGCGATCTAGCACGGCTCGCGGTGGAGGGCACGATTGCCGAATCGCCCGCGCTGTGACACGGACGGGTTTTATCCCGTGCCGCGGAGCCGCTCATGTCCGCCCCCGCTACCGGTCCCATCAGCATCGGCGCCCTCGATCTGGCGGCGCTTCTGTGTTCGCGCGTTTGCCACGACCTGATCAGCCCCGTCGGCGCCATCGTGAATGGGCTTGAGGTTTTGGAAGAGGACAAGGACGAAGAGACCAAGACGTTCGCGCTCGATTTGATCAAGAAGAGTGCCGGTCAGGCGTCCGCCAAGCTGCAATTCTGCCGGTTGGCCTTTGGGGCCGCCGGCTCGGCCGGCGCGCAGATCGAGCTGGGGGACGCGGAAAAAGCCGCGCGCGGCCTCATCGAGGACGGCAAGACGACAATCGTCTGGAACCTGCCGCGGGAATTGGTGCCCAAGAACCGGGCCAAGCTCCTCCTCAATATGCTGATGGTCAGCAGCGGCGCCATTCCGCGGGGCGGCACCCTCACCGTCGACCCCTTCGAGGCGGGATATCGGGTCACCGCGGCCGGGCTTAACGCCCGGTTGACCGCAGCTACTGCCGAGCTTCTCAGCGGCAGCCCGTCCCAGCCGGTGGATGCCCATGCCATCCAGCCGCTCTATACCGGTATCTTGGCTCGAGACTGCGGACTGACCGTATCGGCGGTCACCGAGGGTGAAGCGGTGGTTGTAACGGCCCGTTGAGGGTTTTTCCCAGGATTTCAGCCTCGATTCCGGACCTCCCGCAACCGAAATTAAACCCTTTGGCAACAGACTAAGCCGGCCCGATCAGGCGCAGCGCGCCTGGCGCGGACGGCGCGCGTCGTGCGCGGCTGGCAATGGAATGCACGCAGTGCGTGTTACCGGCGGTTCGCCGGCGGCGACGAGGCGCCCGGAATGGACGAGTTGCTGCGCGACTTTCTCACTGAGACCGGCGAGAGCCTCGATCTCGTCGACGCCGAGCTTGTGCGTTTCGAGCAGGAGCCGAACAACGGCGCTATCCTCGGCAATATTTTTCGCCTCGTTCACACCATCAAAGGCACTTGCGGCTTTCTCGGCCTGTCCCGGCTCGAGACGCTGACGCATGCCGCCGAGACCTTGATGGGTAAATTCCGTGACGGCATGCCCGTCACAGCCGAGGCCGTGACGCTCATTCTTTCCACCATCGACCGCATCAAATCGATCCTCGGCGAGCTCGAGGCGAAAGAGCAGGAGCCCGCCGGCGGCGACGCCGACCTGATCGAGCGGCTGGCGCGCCTGGCGCGCGGGGAAACCGCGGCGTCGCCGCCGGCGCCGCCATCGCAAAAGCCGGCGGCCGAGGACGCCGATGAACGCCGCAATGCGTCGGCGGCCGCCGAGGCCGAAAGGCCCCCGGCCGAAGCGAGCGAAAAGCTTGCCGGCCATTCGATCCGCGTCAGCGTCGACACGCTCGATCGGCTGATGACCACCGTTTCGGAGCTGGTGCTCACGCGCAACCAGCTGCTCGAGATCGTGCGGCGCTACGAAGAGTCCGACTTCAAGGTGCCGCTGCAGCGGCTGTCCAATGTGACCGCCGAGCTGCAGGAAGGCGTGATGAAGACGCGCATGCAGCCGATCGGCAATGCGTGGCAGAAGCTGCCTCGCATCGTGCGCGACCTGTGCGCCGAACTCGGCAAAGAGATCGAGCTCGAAATGCACGGCGCCGAGACCGAGCTTGATCGCCAGGTTCTCGAAATGGTGCGGGATCCGCTGACGCATCTGGTGCGCAACTGCGCGGATCACGGCATCGAAAGACCGGCCGCGCGCGTCGCCGCCGGCAAGCCGAGGGCCGGCACCATCCGGCTCTACGCCTGTCATCAGGGCGGCCACATCATTATCGAGATTGCCGACGACGGCCGCGGGCTTGATGCCGCGCGCATCAAGGCCAAGGCTATCGAGACTGGTCTCGCCAGCGAAGCCGAGCTGGTCGGCAAATCCGATGGCGAGATCTGCAACTTCATCTTCACGCCCGGCTTTTCCACCGCCACGCAAGTCACCAGCATTTCTGGGCGCGGCGTCGGCATGGATGTGGTGCGCAGCAATATCGAGCAGATCGGCGGGACGGTGGAGCTCAAATCCCTGGCCGGCACCGGAACGAGCTTCACAATCAAAATTCCGCTGACGCTCGCCATCGTCTCGGCGCTCATCGTCGAGGCCGCCGGCGAGCGCTTCGCCATTCCGCAGCTCTCCGTGCTGGAGCTGGTGCGCGCGGGCGGCGCCGGCGAACACCGTATCGAACGCATCAAGGACACGCCGGTGTTGCGACTGCGCAACCAGTTATTGCCGCTCTTGTATCTGAAGGAAGTTTTCCGACTCGGTGACAGCGACCGCGACAGCGGCTTCGTCGTCGTGATCCAGGTCGGCAATCAGGTGTTCGGCGCCGTCGTCGACGGCGTGCTGCACACCGAGGAGATCGTAATCAAGCCGATGTCGTCGAAGTTACGGCACATCGCCGTGTTTTCCGGGACCACCATACTGGGCGACGGCTCGGTCATCATGATCGTCGACCCTAACGGCGTTGCCCAGGCGCTGGGCCGTGCCGCCCAGACCACCCAGGCCGATAGCCCGGAGCTCAATCAAGGCGAGGCGACCGCGACGGACGACATCGTCTCGCTCCTGGTCTTTCGCGCCGGCTCACAGCGGCTCAAGGCCGTGCCGTTGTCTCTGGTCACCCGCCTGGAAGAGATCGATTGCCGCCGCATCGAAATCTCCGACGGCCGCCACCTCGTGCAATACCGGGATCAGCTGATGCCGCTGCTGCGCATCGACGCCGAGGCCGGCCTGAAGAAAGAAGGCGCCCAGCCGATCCTGGTGTTCTCCGATCAGGGCCGCTCGATGGGTCTTGTGGTCGACGAGATCGTCGACATCGTCGAGGACAAGCTCGACATTGAAGTCGTCAGCAACCGTCCCGGCGTGCTTGGTTACGCCGTGGTCAAGGGCAACACCACCGAGATCGTCGACGTCGCGCATTTCCTGCCGCAGGCTTTCGAGGACTGGTTCCGCCGCCACGAGGGGGGCAAGCCCGGGTCGGCGCGCACGATTCTGCTGGTCGACGACTCGCCGTTCTTCCGCGACATGCTGGCGCCGCTGATCAAGGCGGCCGGTTATCGGGTGATCGCCGTCGGATCCGGCAGCGAAGCCCTAGCGTCGCTCAAATCCGGCAACCGCATCGATGTCGTCGTGACCGACGTCGAAATGCCCGAACTGGACGGATTTGCGCTGGCGCAAGCGATACGAGGCGAGCCGGCGACCGCCGCTATCCCGATCATCGCGCTTGCCGCCATGGTTTCCGACGAGACGATCGCGCGCGGACGCGCGGTCGGCTTCCACGATTTTGTTGCCAAATTCGATCGACCTGGACTGATCGCCGCGATCAAGGAACAGAGCGCCGATCAAGAGCGGGCAGCGTGAGCGCGATGAACGACACCTCCAGCGTGACCGAATACGTCACCTTCACCACGGCCGGGCAAATGTTCGGTCTGCCGATCGAGCGCGTGCAGGACGTGTTCAAGCCGACCCGCATGACGCGGGTGCCGCTGGCCAGACCGGAGATCGCCGGCGTGCTCAATCTGCGCGGCCGCATCGTCACGGCGATCCATCTCAGCAACCGGCTCGATCTTCCCTCGCGCGCCGACGGTGTGCCGCCGATGGCGATCGGCATCGAATCCGGAGCGGAATCCTTCGGTCTCTTGGTCGATGCGGTCGGCGAGGTGCTCAAGCTTGCCGACGGCGAGCGCGAGCAAAATCCGATCAATCTCGACCGCAAGATTGCGCGCGTCTCCGCCGGCGTATTCCGGCTCGACGGCCAACTTCTTGTCGTGCTCGACGTCGACCGCGTGCTGGATCTCGGCGCCGAGGCGATGGCGGCATGAACGCAACGATGGACCTGCAACGAAAACGAGACGGCGGCTTTGCCCGCGCAAGCCTAGAACGAGGAAACCTATGAAAACGTGTTTGGTTGTTGACGACTCCAGCGTCATTCGCAAGGTGGCGCGACGAATTCTCGAAGGACTCGACTTCCAGATCGTGGAAGCCGAGAACGGCGAGGAGGCGATCGTATCGTGTCAGACGCAGATGCCGGATGCGATCCTGCTCGATTGGAACATGCCGAAGATGGACGGCTACGATTTCCTTCGGGCGCTGCGGCGACTGCCAAGCGGCGATCGGCCCAAAGTGGTGTTCTGCACCACCGAGAACGATGTCGCACACATCGCCCGCGCACTGCATGCGGGCGCCAATGAATACATCATGAAGCCGTTCGACAAGGACATCGTCGAAGCCAAGTTTCAGGAAGTCGGACTGATCTAGATCATGATGCGGAAGACCAAGAAATAGTCTTTTCGAAAGCATCGTGCTGCAGCCGCTATAAACCTGGCTGTGCTTCGCCTTGGTGAAGCCTGCCGGTATGAAAGTCCGCGTACCGAGAGCCTCTGTCGTATGAGTACCGTCCTCGCAGCCGCAAGCCCTGCGCCCCGGACCGCAAACCCGATCCGCGTGATGGTCGTCGACGACGCCATCGTCGTGCGCAGCCTGCTGGCGCGCTGGGTCGATGCCGAACCCGACATGCAGGTCATCGCTTCGTTGCGCACCGGCCGCGAAGCGGTGGCGCGGATCGAGCAAAGCGACGCCGATGTCGTCGTGCTCG
Organism: Xanthobacteraceae bacterium; assembly: GCA_030038415.1. GTDB lineage: Bacteria > Pseudomonadota > Alphaproteobacteria > Rhizobiales > Xanthobacteraceae > BOG-931. The sequence continues at coordinate 24,907 of JASHOX010000021.1, read as the reverse complement.
ACATCGATATGCCGGAGCTCGATGGCATTTCCGCGTTACCGCTGTTGTTGCAGAAAAAGCGCGATCTCGTCGTCATCATGGTGTCGACGTTCACGCGGCGCAGCGCCGAAATCAGCTTGCGCGCCCTGGCGCTCGGCGCCAAGGACTACATCCCCAAGCCGGAAACGACCCGCGAGGCGACGACCTCGGTCGAATTCCGCCGTGAATTGATCGAGAAAATCCGCACGCTGGGGCGCAACCGATTTGCGCCGCACGTCTATGCACGAGCGCCGGCGCCGGAAGTGGCGCCGGAACCGCACGGTAAGCATCCGCCGTCGCCGCGGGCGCGAAAAGTACTTTTGCATGAGATCGAGCCGCTGCGGCTGCGGCCATTCTCCCCCGTTCCGCCCCGGGTGCTCTTGATCGGCTCTTCGACGGGGGGGCCGCAGGCGCTCACCGCCTTGATCGAAAAGCTGCCCGCCGCGATCGACCGGGCGCCGGTTTTGATCGCGCAGCACATGCCGCCGATGTTCACCACCGTTCTGGCCGAGCATCTGTCGCGTGCCGGCGGCCGTGGCGCCCATGAAGCTGAGGACGGCGAGCCGGTGCTGGCCGGCGGCATCTATGTCGCACCGGGCGGTCGCCATATGCGCGTCGTGCGGGACGGTACCGCTATTCGGATCGCGCTTGGCAACGATCCGCCGATCAATTTCTGCAAGCCCGCGGTGGATGCCCTGTTCAGTTCGGCGGCTCCGATATGGGGCGCCGCGTCACTGGCGCTCATTCTCACCGGCATGGGCGCCGACGGTACGCACGGCGCTGCCGACATCGTGGCGGCCGGCGGCAGCGTGATCGCCCAGGACGAGGCAACGAGCGTAGTGTGGGGCATGCCGCGGTCCGTGGCGCAGGCCGGCATGTGCTCGGCAGTGCTGCCGCTCGATCAGATCGCGCCGAAAATCATCCGCCTGTTCTCGGGGGCGCGTTCATGACGCCGCTCGATTACGATTTCCTGCGCTCCTGCCTGAAGGCTCGCTCCGGCCTCGTGCTATCGGCCGACAAGCAATATCTGGTCGAAAGCAGGCTGCTGCCGGTCGCCCGCAAAGCGGGCCTGCTCAATCTCGCGGAGCTCGTGGCGGCGCTCAAGCTGGCGCAGGATCCTGCGCTCATGACGACTGTCGTCGAAGCGATGACGACCAATGAATCGTTCTTCTTCCGCGATAAGATGCCGTTCGAGCATTTCCGTTCGACGATCATGCCGGCGCTCCTGGCGGCGCGGCGCTCGTCGCGCGGCATCCGTATCTGGTGCGCCGCGGCGGCGACCGGCCAGGAGCCCTATTCGCTCGCGATGTGTCTGAAAGAGATCGAGGCCGAGATCGCCGGCTGGCGCATCGAATTGCTCGCTACCGACCTCTCCGGCGAGGTGCTGGAGAAGGCCCGCAACGGGCTCTATACCCAATTTGAAGTGCAGCGCGGACTGCCGATCCAGCTTCTGATCAAGCATTTCTCGCAAACCGGCGAGCTGTGGCAGATCGCGCCCGAACTGCGCGCCATGGTGCGCTACCGGCAGCTCAACCTGCTCGCCGATTTCAGCCAGCTCGGCAGCTTCGACCTCATCTTCTGCCGCAACGTGCTGATCTATTTCGACCAGCAGACCAAGAGCGACGTACTCAACCGGCTGGCGCGCGTCATCGCCGACGACGGTTATCTCGTGCTCGGCGCGGCGGAGACGGTCGTCGGCCTGACCGACCGCTTCAAAATGATTCCCGATAAGCGCGGGCTTTACGTTCCGAGCGCGAATTCGTCGCGGCCGTCGCCACCGAGCGCCGCCAAGCCCGGGCTGCGGCTCGTCGCCGCCGGCGGTGGGCGCTAGCGAGGCTGGTCCGGGAAGAGCAATAAACGGTAGTTGCAAACAAAAACCCCGGCCGGTGGCCGGGGTTTTGCCGTCTCGGTCTTACCGTATTGGTCAGGCCGGGATTTTGGCCTCGTCCTCGGACGGTTCGCGCAGCACGTAGCCGCGGCCCCACACCGTCTCGATGTAATTCTTGCCGTTACTGGCATTGGCGAGCTTCTTGCGCAGCTTGCAGATGAAGACGTCGATGATCTTCAGTTCCGGCTCGTCCATGCCGCCATAGAGGTGATTAAGGAACATCTCTTTGGTCAGCGTCGTGCCTTTGCGCAGGCTCAGGAGCTCCAGCATCTGGTACTCCTTGCCGGTCAGGTGCACGCGGGCGCCGTTGACCTCAACGGTCTTGGTGTCGAGGTTGACGCAGAGGTCGCCGGTATTGATGACCGATTGCGCGTGGCCCTTGGAACGGCGCACGATGGCGTGGATGCGCGCCACCAATTCGTCCTTATGGAACGGCTTGGTCATGTAGTCGTCGGCGCCGAAGCCCAGTCCCCGCACCTTGTCCTCGATGCCGGCAAGCCCGGAAAGGATCAGGATCGGCGTCTTGACCTTCGATACGCGCAGCGAGCGCAACACTTCGAAGCCCGACATATCCGGCAGGTTCAGGTCGAGCAGGATGATGTCGTAGTCGTAGATCTTGCCGAGGTCGATGCCTTCTTCGCCGAGATCGGTAGTGTAGACGTTGAAGCTCTCGGATTTGAGCATCAGCTCGATCGATTGCGCGGTGGCGCTATCGTCTTCAATCAGCAATACGCGCATGCAATGCCCCTTCTTCGCCGCGCGGGCTCAAGGTCGGCACGCCGCTGCGGCGGCCTCCGGGAAAACGCCTTGCACAACTGATTCGGGACACTAACGGCGCTATGGTTAACAAAACCTAATTCCGGTACGCAAGTATCCAATAGGCAAATTCCGGCGAATCGCCTTAAGATGTTGCGGGGTAGTGGTTTTTTAGCCACGTTCGTGTTCATGTCCTGGATGAAGTCTCGGCGCTAACCGATTCAAACGACTCAGCCCTCCGTCCTGGAGGGTGAGTTGCCTCGTAGGTTTCCTTGGCCCTAAGGACGACTGCGCAATGATTAACGTCCCGGGTAAACAAGCGATTAAGAAGACGCCCCATAAAGTAACCATTGTTTTGCCGACATGGCGCGATGGCGCTTGGCAGCGCTGCGAGCACGGGCGCGCCGAGGGCCGGCCGTGAAGGCGCTCGCCGAACAGATCAACGAACTCGACGGTATCGAGATCTATGGCCGAGTGGTCGGCGTGCGCGGCCTGATGGTCGAGGCCGCGGGGCCGCTGCATGCGATGTCGGTCGGGGCGCGGGTGGTTATCGAGACGCCGGCCAAGAACATACCCTGCGAGGTGGTCGGCTTTTCAGGCAATAACGCGCTCCTGATGCCGTTCGCCCCGCTTGAAGGCGTGCGCCGGGGTTGCCGCGCCCTGGTCACCTCCGTCGCCGGCGCGGTGCGGCCGTCGGCCGGCTGGCTCGGCCGGGTGGTGAATGCGCTCGGCGAGCCGATCGACGGCAAGGGCGCCCTGCTGCTCGGACCCTCGCCCTATCCGTTCCGCAACACGCCGCCATTGGCGCATGCGCGCCGCCGGGTCGGGTCGCCGCTGGATCTCGGGGTGCGGGCGCTCAACACCTTCGTCACCTGCTGCCGCGGCCAGCGCATGGGCATTTTCTCCGGTTCCGGCGTCGGCAAATCGGTGCTGCTGTCGATGCTGGCGCGCAACGTATCGGCCGACGTCACGGTGATCGGGCTGATCGGCGAACGGGGCCGCGAGGTGCAGGAATTCTTGCAGGATGACCTCGGCGAGGCCGGGCTCGCCCGCTCGGTGGTCGTGGTCTCGACTTCCGACGAGCCGGCACTGATGCGCCGCCAAGCCGCGCACGAGACGCTCGCCATCGCCGAATATTTCCGCGACGAGGGCAAGGACGTGCTGGTGCTGATGGACTCAGTGACCCGCTTCGCCATGGCGCAGCGCGAAATCGGTCTCTCCGCCGGCGAGCCGCCGACCGCCAAGGGCTATACGCCGACCGTGTTCACCGAGCTGCCGCGACTCCTGGAACGGGCCGGCCCCGGCACCGAGCAGGGCACGATTACCGGTATTTTCACCGTGCTGGTCGACGGCGACGATTATAACGAGCCGATTGCGGATGCCGTGCGCGGCATTCTCGACGGCCATATCGTCATGGAACGCGCCATCGCCGAGCGTGGCCGCTACCCGGCGATCAATGTCCTCAAATCGGTCTCGCGAACGATGCCGAAGGCGGCCGATCCGGCCTATTTGCCGGCTTTGACCCGGGCCCGGCAGGTCATGGCGACCTATGCGGACATGGAGGAGCTCATCCGGCTGGGGGCTTATCGGGCCGGATCGAGCCCCGATGTCGATGAAGCCATCCGCCTCCACAAGCCACTGGAGGACTTTTTGGGCCAAGGTAAGGAAGAAGCAACCAGCTTGGCGGAAGGTTACAGCCGTTTGGCGCAGATTGTGGCGACCGCAGAAACCGATCGCTAACGTTATCCATGCCACAATCCATCGGAGCGCCGCGCGGTGGGTTCGCTCGCGCTTTATGCCTTTAGGTTTCCGGAAAATGGCTTCGGGGGAGTAGTAGTCGATGAAGTCCCGAGAGACGCTTATTCGCCTGAAGAAATTTCAGGTCGACGAGAAGCGGCGCAAGGTCGCCCAGATCGAGACCATGATCGCCGAATTCGAGCGCATGGCCGGCGATCTCGAACGCGAAATCCGAGCCGAGCAGGATCGCGCCGGCATCCACGATCCCGGCCATTTTGCCTATCCGACTTATGCCAAAGCCGCTATTGCGCGGCGCGAGAATCTCAAGCGCTCGGCCGATGAGCTGCGCGTGCAGCTCGAAGACGCCAAAGGCGCCCTCGGCGAGGCTTTTGATGACCTCAAAAAGGTCGAGCTGCTCGACGAACGCGACCAGATGCGCGAACGCGAGGCGGAAAATGCCGCCGAGCAGGTCGAGCTTGACGGCATCGCGCTGATGCGCGCCCGCGGCATCGCTCCGGCGTAAGCTCGCAGGTTCCGGCCTCAGTCCGCTCGTTCCCGCAAGCGGGGACCCAAGCTTTCACCTCGGTCCAGCTTCGGATTCTCGCTGTTTCGGCGATGAGCGGGAATTTGTCTCGGTGCCACCCCCCGCATTCGCTCTCGACGAAGGCCACGCTCCGCGGCGATAATCCACCGGGGCGGGAGTTCCCCTAGAGCATGATGCCGAAAGTGCGTACCGGTTTTCGGAAAAGATCATGCTCAAAAAATGCTAGGCGTTGAGGCCTTGTTGGGGGCCAGAGGCTGTTATGTTGGTGCAGACGGAACTGGTCTGGCTGCTCGGCGCCGTCGCCAGAGGCGACGAGGCGGCGTTTGAACGCCTCTACATCGAAACCCGCGCGAAACTCTATGGCGTCTTGCTCCGTATCTTGGGCAGGCCGGCATTGGCCGAAGAGGTCATGCAAGAGACCTATCTCAAGGTGTGGAAGATGGCCGACCGGTTCGACCCCATGCTGGCAAGCCCCATCACCTGGATGGTGGCGATCGCGCGCAATCGCGCCATCGACATCGTGCGTAAGCGCGGCGATGTTTCCATCGAAGAAGAGCCGGAAGCGATGGAGACGGCGTCCGACGCGCCGTCGCCGCTCGCCCGTCGCGAGATGACCGAGGAGCTCAGGCGCCTCTTGACCTGCCTCGGCAAGCTCGACCCGGAAAAGCAGCGCATCGTGCTGTTAGCCTATTACAGCGGTTGGAGCCGCGAGCAGTTGGCGCAAAAACTCGATATTCCGGTGAACACGATCAAAACTTGGCTGCGCCGCAGTCTGCTCGAAATTCGCGAGTGTATGGGAGACCGCGCATGATCCCGACACTTGGCTGCCGGTTTTCTGTCAGGATCAAGTGCATTGGAAGAAAGTCTTGAGGTAGTGATGTACGACGACGACCGAGACGCTCTCGCCGCCGAATACGTCTTGGGAACGCTCTCCGCCGACGAGCGCGACCAGGCCGAGGCGTTGCTCGTGATCGATCCGGGCTTTGCCGAGATCGTGCGCGTGTGGGAGCGCCGGCTGGGCGAGCTCAACGTCATGGTGGAGGCGGTCGAGCCGCCGCCGGACGTTTGGGACCGGATCAAAACCGAGATCGATGGCGCCGAACGGCGGATTACCGCCGAAGCCGCCGCGCCGCAGACCGCGCCGGAGGCGACGGCGGAGACGACGGTGGAGGCGATGCCGGAGGTCGAGCCAAAGGCGGAGGTGGCGCCCGAGGTCGCGCCGGAGCAGCCAACGGAGACCGTGCCGGATTTGCTGGTCGAGCCTACGATAGATGCGGCCGCTCCGCTGCCGCAGGATTTGGAAGAGACGTCGGCGGTTGCGGCGCTCGCTTCCAGTCTGCTGCCACCGGAACCGCAGCCGGAAGCCGAAGCGGCGTTGTCGCCGACAGAGCCAGCGCCCGCCCCGTCGGTACCGAAAAGCGAGCGCAGCGCCGAGATCATCTATCTGGCGCGCCAAACGCGACGCTGGCGCGGATTCACGGTGGCGATGAGTGCGATCGCTGCCTTGCTCGCGGTCTATATCGCGGTCGGCGAGCTGGCGCCGGGGCTGCTTCCGGTCGGCCGGCTTTCGCAATCGGCGGCCGTGGCGCCGCCGCCCGGTTCACGTCTCGTCGCGGTGCTGCAGCAGGAACCGACCGCGCCGGCGTTTTTGCTCACCGTCGATCCGCAGCGCCGCACCATGACCGTCCGCAGAGTGACCGCGAGCGCGGATGCCGGCCGCAGTTACGAGTTGTGGCTGATTGCCGGCAATAATCCCAAGCCGCGCTCGCTCGGCCTGGTCGGCGCCGAAGAATTCACCACGCGGCCCATTCCGGCGGATTTCGATGTCGCGGCCATGCGCGCGGCAACCTACGCGGTCTCGCTCGAGCCGGCCGGTGGATCGCCGAGCGGCGCACCCACCGGCCCCGTTCTCTTTACCGGAAAGATGGTGGAATCCGTGCCTGCGGCTCCGCCGCCGAAGACCTAGAGCTTACCGGATGGTCGGCAAATGCCCGCTCAGCGTTGTCGGCTGGCCGGCCTTGACCAGAACCTCGGTGCCGAGATCGACCCCGCTGCCGACATTGGCAAAAATGCCGACGGCCGCGACCACGGTCGCGCACAACAGACCAATGACCACGATCTTCAAATGAGTGGCGCGGTCGGCGCTATACATCGAATGATTCATGACACCCTCCCGCTTCTGCCCCATTCGTCGCGGCAGCCGGGTTTGAGGTTTCGCTCTATCCCCGCAGCTAGGCGGTGATAGGGGTCACAAAAATACGTCTTCACCGAACCTTGAAGACGCGTGATAACGGTTGAGGGGACCCTCGGTTCCTGGCCGAGGGGACAATTCCGGTCCGCGAATTCCACTAAATCGCTGCTAGGACAGCAGTTTTCACAAAAGGTCAGAACGTGAGCCAAGAGAAGCTGAGCCAAGTCACATCCGAACTTGCCCCAACGGGCGTCCTGCGCGCTGGGATCAATATGGGCAATTTCCTTCTGGTCACCGGAAAAACCGCCTCTGGCGATCCGCAAGGGGTGGCGCCCGACATGGCGGCCGAGATCGCGCGGCGGCTCGGCGTGCCGGTGGCCTATGTCAAATACGAGCGGCCGTCGCAATTGGCCGATGCTGCCGGCACCAATGCCTGGGACATCGGGCTGATCGGGGCCGAGCCGCAGCGCGCGGCAAAGATCGCGTTCACCCCTGCCTATTGCGAAATTGAAGCCACCTACTTGGTGCCGCCCGGGTCGCCCCTTACCAAAATCTCCGACGTCGACCGGCCCGGTATCCGCATCGCCAGCCGGCGTGGCGCGGCCTACGGCCTCTGGTTGGAACGCAATATCAAACAGGCCACGCTCATATTGTCGGAAAGCGCCGAAGCCCCGTTTGAGCAGTTCGTCACTGAAAAACTCGAAGCCTACGGTGCGCTGCGGCCGCAGCTGCTCACCGAGGCAAACAAGCTGCCGGGCTCGCGTATCCTATCCGGTAATTTCATGACCGTGCAGCAAGCCATTGGCACCGGCAAAACGAATACGGCGGGCGCCGCGTTCCTCAGCGAATTCGTCGCCGAAGCGAAGAAGTCAGGGCTGGTGGCGCGCCTGATCGAGAAGCATCACGTCAAAGGCCTCTCGGTCGCGCCCTAGACGAAGTCGCGTTCCCTAAAGCTCACGCTCGCGACGATCCCGGTTCTGCAGCGCATCGCTCCGCTCCGCCGCGTGCTGCGCTGCGCCGGGAAGCGTAGTCCTCAAATACTCCCGACAGTCTTGAGCCGCACGCGCGGGTGGATTTCCGATTGCGCCAGCACCGCGGTTTGCGCGCGGAAGCGTTCGACGATGCCGCGCACGAACGGCCGGATGCCGGGCGAGGTCACCAGCACCGGCGCCTCGCCCTCGCGCGCCGCCTGTTCGAACTTCTCCCGCACCAGATTGATGAATTCGGTGAGCTTCGACGGCTGCATGGCAAGGCTGCGATCGTCGCCCTGGCCGACGATCGACTCGGCAAAAGCCTGCTCCCATTTGGCGGTGAGGGCGATGATCGGCAGCGTGCCAGTCGTGGTGACATGCTGGGCGCAGAGCTGGCGTGCGAGACGTGCGCGCACGTGCTCGGCGAGCATGGTGGCGTTGCGGGTCGAAGGCAGTCCGTCGGCGATGCCTTCGAGGATGGTCGATAGATCGCGGATCGAGACCCGCTCGGCGAGCAGGATTTGCAATACGCGCTGGATGCCGGAAATGGTGATCTGCGCCGGCACGATGTCCTTGATCAATTCGCTCTGCTCCTTCGGCAGCTCCTTGATCAATTTCTGCACTTCGCCGTAGGACAAAAGCTCGGCCATATTGGCCTTGATAAGCTCGGTGAGGTGGGTGGCAAGCACCGTCGGAGCGTCGACGACGGTCAAGCCCTTGACCGAGGCTTCCTCTTTCAGCGAGGCGTCGATCCAGGTCGCCGGCAGGCCGAATGTCGGCTCGGTGGTGTGGGTTCCGGGGAGGGTGACCTGATTGCCCGACGGATCCATGACCATGTATTGGCCGTGCCACACCTTGCCGGTGCCGGCTTCGACCTCCTTGACCTTGATGACATAGGTGTTGGCGTCGAGCTGCACGTTGTCGAGGATGCGTACCGCCGGCATCACAAAGCCCATTTCGGTCGCCAGCGACCGGCGCAGCGCCTTGATCTGCTCGGTCAGCCGGTCGGAGCCGTCGGGACCATTGACCATCGGCAACAGCGCATAGCCGAGCTCGATCTTGAGATCGTCCATCTTGAGCGCGGCGGCGATCGGCTCTTCGGCGGGCGCCGCCTTGGCGATTTCCACCTTTTTTTCCTCGGCGGCGACGGCTTGCTTGGCGCGGCGGTCGATGATGTAGGCCAGCGCCCCGGTGCCGCCGCCCAGCGCGAGAAAAGGGATCATCGGTATGCCGGGCAGCAATGCCATGACCAGCATGACGGCGGCCGACATGCCGAGCGCCTTGGGATAGCTGGAGAACTGGCTGAGCAGCGCCTTGTCGGCGGCGCCGGAAACGCCGGCCTTGGAGACCAAGAGGCCGGCCGCGGTCGACACGATCAGCGCCGGAATTTGCGTGACCAGCCCGTCGCCGACGGTCAGCAGCGTGTAGTCCTGGGCGGCGTCGGCGAAGCTTAAGCCTTGCTGCACGATGCCGATGATCATGCCGCCGATGACATTGATCATCACGACCAGCAGGCCGGCGATGGCGTCGCCGCGGACGAATTTCGAGGCGCCGTCCATGGCGCCGAAAAACCCCGATTCGTCCTCCAATGCCTTGCGCCGCCGCCGCGCCTCCTTCTCGTCGATGAGGCCGGCATTGAGATCGGCGTCGATCGCCATCTGCTTGCCGGGCATCGAATCGAGGTGAAAGCGCGCCGCCACTTCGGCAATGCGCCCGGAGCCCTTGGTGATGACCACGAAATTCACGATCACCAGGATCGTGAACACGATGATGCCGATGACGAAATTGCCGCCCATGACGAAATTGCCGAACGCCTGGATGACGTGTCCGGCGGCGGCCGAGCCTTCGTGGCCATGGGCGAGAATGAGCCGTGTCGAGGCGAGATTGAGCGCCAGCCGCAGCATGGTGGCGATCAACAGCACGGTCGGAAACGCGGAGAATTCGAGCGGCGCCTGGATGAACAGCGATGTCATCAGGATCAGTACGGAGAAGGTGATTGAGACGGCAAGCGAGAAATCGAGCAACAGCGGCGGCAGCGGCAAGATCAGGATGACGAGGATCGCCATCATGCCGACCGCCAGCGCGATATCGCTTCTTCGGAGCATGGTGCCGAGATCGGCGAGCCGCGACAGCGCCGTCTCTCCGCCCTGCGCTGTGGTTGCGTCGGTCATGCCGTTCAATCGGCCCCGTCTGCGGTCGTGCGATTCAAAGCTGTGCGCGGCGGCCGGTGGGCCACCGAGGTGAAGAAGCGGAGCGGCGCTCGAATCCAGGGTTGCCCCCAAGGAGCGTTAGGAGAGAGCAGTGGAAACGGTTATGCCTCCCAGGCAAAATGTGCCGGGTATGGTTAGCGGTTGGTTAACGGCGGCGGTGCGTGCGGCCGAATAGCCCGCAAGATGCGGTGTTTGGGAGAATGTTCGTGGCTTATCGGGCTGTTCCGATCGCTCTATGTCTTGGTTTTGCATTGGCCGCTTCGGCAGCCTTCGCCGACGGCATCGAACCCGGGCTGTGGAAGATCACCAGCCAGGCCGAGAACGGCGGCATGGTCGCTCCGCCGCATGAATCGTCGAAATGCCTGACGGCCGACCAGACCAGCGATCTGGCGACGGCGTTTTCGCCGGTCGCGACCACGATCAATTCGGACTGCGCGCCGATGGAGCGGAGCCTCAAGGGTCCGCTGCTCACGTGGCACCTGGTCTGCAAGGGCCAGCTCAACATGGACTTGAGCGGCGAATTCAACTTCGACGGTCCGCATCACTACAGCGGCACGGTGCACACCAAGGCGGATATGCCCGGCATGCCGCCCGTGGATTCGAAGACCACGATCCAAGGCCAGTGGGTGTCGGCATGTCCGCAGTGAATGCGACGCGCTGCTTGCTTGCCGCGGTGTTTGCGATTGGCATCGCCACGCGGACTGCGGGGGCGGCGGAGACGCAGCGTCCCGCCGATTTTGTCGATGCCGCAACTGTGGTGCCGGGGCTGATCGTCGAAATGCGTTATGCCGGCGCGCATAATTTCACCGGCCGGCCGGTCGATGGCTATGAAGCGCCGCATTGTCTGCTGACGCGGCAGGCCGCCGCCGCGCTTGCCAATGTCGCACGTGACGTGGCGCCAAGCGGGCTGCGTATCAAGGTATTCGACTGCTATCGGCCGGTCCGCGCGGTGGCAAATTTCGTGCGCTGGGCGCGCGACATCAACGATCAAAAGATGAAAGCCGAGTTTTATCCGAATGTCGACAAGCGCACGCTGTTTCGCGACGGCTATATCGCCTCGCATTCCGGCCATTCGCGCGGCTCGACCATGGATCTGACGCTGGCAAAGACCGACGGCGCCGAGTTCGATATGGGGACTCACTTCGACTTCTTCAGTCCGAAATCATGGACCGACGATCCGACCATTACGCCGCAACAGCACGCCAATCGCATGCTGCTCGCCGCGGCGATGCGCCGGCGCGGCTTTCGCGGCTACGACAAGGAATGGTGGCATTTCACGCTGCGCGGCGAGCCGTTCCCGGCGACCTATTTCGATTTTCCGGTGCAGTAAATTTTCTTCCCGCCCAAGCGGCAGGATTACAGTCCCAAATAAAACTTCTTGATCAAATCGTTATTGTTGAGTTCGTCGGTCGAGCGGCCCTCGAAGGCGATCTTGCCGTGGACGATGACATAGCCGCGGTCGGCGATGCGGATCGCTTGCGTGAAATTCTGCTCGGCCATCAGGACGGTGAGCGCATAGCGCTGCTTCATCTCGCTGATGGCGTCGATGGTGCGGCTGACCAGGATCGGCGCCAGGCCCACCGAAGGTTCGTCGACCAGAAGGATTTTCGGCGCCAGCATCAAGGCGCGACCGAGCGCCAGCATCTGCTGCTCGCCGCCCGACATGCTGCCGGCAAGCTGGTGGCGGCGCTCGGCAAGACGTGGAAAAGTCTCGAAACAGACTTCCAGATTGCGATTGAGCTCGCGGCGCGCCGTGCGCCGGAACGCACCGAGCAGGAGATTTTCCTCCACCGTCAGCTTGGGAAACAGACGGCGGCCCTCCGGAACGAGCGCAATGCCGAGATCGACGATTTCTTCGGTGGTGCGGCCGACCAGATCGTGATGGATACCGTCGATTTCGGCGACGATGGAGCCTTGGCTCGGCCGCACCAGGCCCATGATGCATTTCATCAGCGTCGACTTGCCGTTGCCGTTGGTGCCAAGGAGCACGACGGTTTCCCCGCCGCCGACCTTGACCGACACGTCGTCGATCACGCGCACCGCGCCATAGGCGGCATGGATACCGGCGATGCTGAGGCTGCTAGCCAAGGTAAGCCCTCTCCACTTCCGGGTCGCGCATGACGGCGTCCGGCGCGCCGTCGGCGATTTTCTTGCCCGAAACCAGCACGACCAGCCGGCGCGAGAAGCTCATCACCGCGCGCATGATGTGCTCGATGAGAATGATGGTGACGCCCTGGTCGTTCAAACGGGACAGCAGCGTCAAAATCTCCTCGATTTCCGAATGCGTCAGCCCTGCCATCGCCTCGTCGGCAATCAAAAGCTTCGGTTGCGCCGCCATGGCGCGGGCGAGTTCGAGCTTGCGCATCTCGACCTGGGTGAGGTCGCGCGGCAGCCGTTGCGCTTTGGCTTCGAGACCGACCTCGCCCAGAAGATGATGACAGCGGTCTTCGACCTCCCGCGCCGAATGAATGGTGCCGCGCGCGGCGACGGTATAGAGCAGCGGGATGCGGATATTGTCGGCGAGGCTCAGGCTGACGAACGGCCGCGGCAGCTGGAAGCTGCGCGCCAAGCCGAGCCGGGTGCGTTGATGCGCCTCGAGTCCGTCAAGCTTGCGCCCGTCGAAACGCACGGCGCCTTGCTCGTTCTTCAGCGTGCCGCAGATGCAATTGACCAGCGTCGACTTGCCGGAGCCGTTGGGCCCGATTAGACCGAGCCGCTCGCCGGCCGCGACCGACAGCGCGATATTCTCAAGCGCGACGAAGCCGCCGAAACGCTTGCCGAGATTGTCGATCTGCAGCAGATCGGTATTGGTCATCGTACCGTTGGCGACGCTGTTCATGACACTGCTCATGGCACGGGTCCCGGCGCATCGGCGTCGACGTGGCGGCGGCCGACGAACTCCTCCGGCTTACGCTGCCAATAGCTATAAACGAGCCCGACGATACCGTTCGGCGCCACGATGACGAAAAAAACCAAAAGGAATCCGACGATCAAAAGGTTGACCGCGGACGAGATCGTCACCGTGGCGACCTGCTGCAGGCTGCCGAGCAAGAGCGTGCCGATCAGCGGGCCGATCCAGGTCGTGGTGCCGCCGATCAGCGGCATGGCAATCGAGTTGACGGCGTAGTCGAGCCCGAATGTCGAGTCCGGCTGCAAGTAGCCGATGTAGTAGGGAAACGGAGCGCCGGCCATTCCCATCAAGGCGCCTGATAAAGTGGTGGCGATGAGCTTTAAGCGCAGCGTCGGCACGCCGGAGGCTTCCGCCGCGAGCTCGTCGTCGCGGATGGTGGCGAAGCCATAGCCGAGGCGCGAATGTTCGATCAGGCGCGCGATGGAGATCGCGGCCACCGCAAGCAGCATCATCATCAAGAACAGATATCTGATGTAGCTGCCGATCAGCGGCAACTCCTCGGGACGGATGACATAAGCGCCGCGCGAGCCGCCGACATAGTCCCAATTGACCACCAGAGTCTCCAAGACGACGGCGAGCGCCAGTGTCGCGATCGAAAAGAACGCGCCGCGCAGCCGCAATGTCAGGTAACCCATGCCGAGGCCGACCACGGCCGACACCGCGCCTCCCACCAGCATCAGAACCGGAATCGGGATGACGTGTGGCAATTCGTTGTCGCCGATCAATTTGTAAATGGCGACGGTCGAATAAGCGCCGAGCGCGAAGAATGCGGCAGTGCCGAAATTCACATAGCCGCAATAGCCGCCGAGGATATTCCACGCCGTCGACAACACCACATATTGCAAGATGACGTAGCCGGCGAAAAACACATAGTCGTTGCCGATCGCGATCGAGCCGGCGAACACGGCGGCGGCGATGGCGAGACAAATAAGGAGGAACGTTGGCGTGCGCACGGTCACCGTCCCAACAGCCCGGCCGGCCGCACCGCCAGCGTCAACAATAGGAAGCCGAACGACACCGCCGGCGCCCAGGATGGGCCGTAAAACGTCGAAGTGAGGCTCTCGACGATGCCGACCAGCATCGCGGCGATGACCGTGCCGGGCAGGCTGCCCATGCCGCCGAGCACGCAGATCGCGAAAACACGGCCGATATATTCGCGGCCGACCGAAGGCTCGACCGGCTGGATGATGATCAGAAATGCGCCGGCGAGCGAGGCGGTGGCGATAGAAATGCCGAACGCGATGCGCTTGATGCGGATCGGATCGATCGCCATCAGCCGCAACGCCAATTGATCCTGTGCCACCGCCATGATGGCGCGGCCGATGAAGCTGCGGGTCAAGATCAGCTGCAGCGCCGCGATCAGGAGAAGCGATACCGCGCACGGCACCATGATGCGCAGCGGCAGGTCGACGTCGCCAAAGTGCCAGGTCGGACCGATGTAGGGCGCGGCTACGTAGCGGTAATCGACGCCGAAATACAGCACCAGCGACACTTCGGTGATGAACAGAAGACCGAAGAAGAAGGCGAGCCCGCGCAGCGATTCCTGGCCGCGCTTCTCGAACGAAACATAATAGACCTGATAGATGCCGGCGCCGAGAACATAGAACAACGGCGTGGCGACGATCGCGGTCAGTATCGGGTCGATGCCGAAGGTCATATTGACGATATAGGCGACGTAGGAACCGAGGATGATGAAGGCGGGATGGGCGATATTGACGATATCGAGAATGCCGAACGCCAGCGACACGCCCGACGTCACCGCAGCATAGAAGCCGCCGATCAGGATGCCGGAAACGATGGCGTTGATCAGAAGATCGAAGGAAAAAATCATTACTTGGCCACTCAGCCCCCATGAGCTTGAGGGCCTCCCCCCTTTGGCTACACCCGTTCTTAGTCTTCACCGTCCGCGCCGGCGGACAGTCAGGCAATCCTTGAGATCAGGGCGTCCCCGCCGCCCATGATACCGGACGCCCCGCTTTCGCGGGGCACCACAGCAGGCATTCGATCGGACATTACGCCGCGGCGCGCACCTTGTCCGGGATCGCGAGCGGCTTGTTGGCGCTGTTGAGGAACTCGATGGTCATGAAGACCATCTCCTTGTCGCCGAGATTTTCGAGATCGTGGACTTTGAACTCGCCCGGACCGTAGGTTTCGTGGCGGGTTTCTCCGGGCAGGTAGGTATATTCGACGGTGGTGCCGTCGTGAACGTGCTGGCGGCCGCGTCCGCCGGTCACCGAAGTCCAGAAATAATCGAGCACATGGCGGTGAAATCCGATCCGCTCGCCGGGCGCAAGACGGATGATCCAAACCCGCACGCGCTCGCTCTCGGACAGGAGCGTCGATCCGACGCAGCCGTTATGATTGAGCTTCTCGCGCTCGAATTCGGCGGCAATGGCCGCAGGCCACGCCGACTTGTCGGCGCGATCCGTCGATTTATCCAGCATGGTCAGGGCCATGGTGTTCCTCCAGGGATTATAGGCGCAATATAGAAAACCTTTGCGGCTTGGGAAAGCTTGGCGAATAACAAGATTTTCGGCGGATTTTGGCAGGGTGGGAATGGCAGCGAAGCGCCGCGCGCTGGTCATCGGCGGCTCGATGAGTGGGCTCTTGGCCGGCATCATGCTCGTCCGCCGCGGCTGGGATGTCGATATTTACGAGCGCGTCGAAAAGGAGCTGTCCGGCCGCGGCGCCGGCATCGTCGCCCAGGCCGAACTGATTGCGCGGCTGAATGCCCTTGGCCTCGATACCAGCGACCTCGGCGTTGCCATGACGACACGCCGAATCCTCGACAAAACCGGCCGCACCGCGCTGACGCTGCAATGCCCGCAGGTGCTCACCGCCTGGGAGCGGGTCTATCGCCTGCTGCGCGACGCGTTCGCGGCCGACCGTTATCACCGCGGCAGAGGGCTTGCCGCTTTTGAGCAGAATGGGGAGGGCGTGGTTGCGCGTTTCAGCGACGGCAGCACGGTCGCCGCCGACGTGCTCATCGGCGCCGACGGCTTGCGCTCGACGGTGCGCCAGCACTGCGCGCCCGGCGTCAACCCGCTCTATGCGGGCTACGTCGCCTGGCGTGCGCTATTGCCCGAAAGTGCCATCCCGCCGGCGATCCATAGCGAACTCTTTATGGATATGACCTTCTGCCTGCCGCCCGGCGAGCAATGCCTCGGCTATCCGGTTGCCGGGCCGGACAATGAGCTGCGCGCCGGCCAGCGCCGCTACAATGTCGTCTGGTACCGCCCGGCCGACGAGGCGAACGAACTGCCGGCGCTGCTCACCGACAGAACCGGCGTCACCCATTCGATCTCGATCCCGCCGCCGCTCATTCGCGCCGAGCCGATCGCCGCCATGCGCGCCGCGGCGGAGCGGCTGTTGGCGCCGCAGTTCCGCGCCATCGTCCGTCTCATCGACGAGCCGATCCTGCAGCCGATCTATGATCTCGAAAGCCCGCGGCTCGCCTTCGGCCGGGTCGCGATCATCGGCGACGCGGCTTTCGTGGCGCGGCCCCATGTCGCCGCCGGGGTTTCCAAGGCGGCCGACGATGCGGCGTCACTCGCGCAAGCCCTCGACGCCGGAGAGGTCGTGGCGGCCTTGCGCCGATTCGAGACCGAGCGCCTGCCGGAGAACAGAAAAATCATCGAACGCGCCCGCCATCTCGGCGCCTATCTGCAGGCGACGCAAACCGCCGAGGAGCGCGCCCGTTCCGCGCAGCACAGCATTCCCGAAGCGGTGCTGGTCGAAACGGCGGTGCTGGATTTTCTGTACGCGTGAAGGAAGCTTAAAGCACCCGCCGCGATGCCGAATGGATGTAACGCAACAGAACATCGACCGTGGGCAATGTCGACGTTTTACGAAAAATCATCACTGGCGGAACAATGAACAGCGCCAGCGTGACCGCCATGATGACCAGCAATATCGGATAGCCGATGACGCCCTGGTACAGCCATACGATGCTGCGGATGTAAGTCACCCCGGTAAAGGCCAGCGCCGCGACGATATAGGCGGTGGCAAACAGCATCGTGCCGAGCGAACTGGGCGCGCCGCCGAGTTCCTCGGACGCGTTGAATGCTTCGGCCTCGCTTGCCTCTGGCGGTCTCGACTCGACTGCCGGTGCCGCGGCCTTTGTCCCGTTCATGGGTTTGCGCCGCGGCGCTTGCAGTGTGAGCTCGCTTATCTCGTCCGGCTGCACGGCCTGAAGAATCTTCGAAAGCGATCTGGCCGTGTTGTCGGCCCGCTCTTGCGCGGGGGCGACGGCAACGCGCTGTGCCGGCCGCCGCGGTTCGCCTCTCCTCCGCGCTTGCGCCGGCGGTGCCTCGGCCTCGATTTTGCGGATGGCGGTTTCCAGCGCGGCATGTTCGCGTGCCGCCTCGCTCGCCCCGCTGCGCAAGCCGCGTCCGCGCAACTGCTCGGTAACGATGGCGCGCGCGCGGGCATACAAATCCTCGCGGGCCTGCGCATCGTTGTGCGGCAAGCTCGCAATTGCCCGCGCCAGAATAGGATAATAATCAGCCATTCTAGGCCGCCCCAACCATGCAACTTTAGGATATTAGGCCGGCCGGTCGCTGAAATCCACGCTACAAATACCCCGTCCCCATTTCCGCGGCGAAGGCGACGGGTGCGCCCTCCCAGACGACGCGGGCGTGTTCGAGGACATAGACGCGGTCGGCATGCGGCAGGGCGAAGGTAACGTTCTGCTCACCCAGCAGCACGGTGATGTCGGTCGTTTGCCGCAGCCGTTCCAGCGCCTTGGAAATCTGTTCGAGGACGACGGGCGCCAGTCCCAGTGTCGGCTCGTCGAGGATTAACAGTTTCGGCTTCATCATCAGTGCGCGCGCAATGGTGAGCATCTGCTGCTCGCCGCCCGACAGCGTGCCGGCCGCCTGTTTCTGGCGTTCGCGCAGGATTGGAAACAGTTCGAACAACCAGGCGATCTGCTCGGCGCTCTCGGCTGCCGGTAGATGCTGGCCGCCGAGATCGAGATTTTCCCGCACCGTCATGTCGGTGAACAGATTGCGGCCTTCGGAGCATTGCACGATGCCGTTGCGTGCGATGGTCGCCGCTGTTTGGCCGCGCAGCGAGGTGCCCTCGCGGCGGATGTCGCCCAAATAGGGCAGCAGGCCGGATATGGCGTTGAACAGCGTGGTCTTGCCGGCGCCATTTAATCCGACGACCGAGACGAATTCGCCGGCATGGATGTGGATCGACACGTTCTGCAGCGCCTGCGCCTTGCCGTACTGCACGTTGAGGTCGGTCACTTCGAGGAAAGGCGTGGTGCGGTCGCGGAACGATGATTCCGGACGCGCCGCCGTCTCGATGCTGCCGCCGAGATAGACGCGCCGCACGGTTTCATTGCGCATCACCTCGTCGGCGGTGCCTTCGGCGATGCGCTCGCCGACATACATCGCCAGCACGCGGTCGACCAGGCGCGCGACGCTTTTGACGTTGTGATCGACCAGCAGCACGGCGCGGCCGTCGTCGCGCAGCTCGCAAATGAGGTCGGAGAAGGCCGCCGTCTCCGTCGAGGTCAGGCCGGCGAACGGCTCGTCGATCAGCAGCACTTGTGGATTTCGCGCGATAGCCTTGGCGATCTCGATCTTGCGCAGGTCGGCGAACGGCAGAGTGGCTGGCCGGCGGTCAAGCACGCCGCTCAATCCCACCCGCGCCGCGATGGCGCGGGCGCGCTCGTCGGTCTGCGGATCGGCAAGCAGCCGCGTCAGCTTGTCCGGCAGCAGCGCCAGCTTGATGTTCTCCAGCACCGTCTGGCGGTGCAGCGGCCGCGAATGCTGGAACACGATGCCCGCGCCCAGTCGCGCGATTTTGTGCGACGGCCAGCCGGCGACTTCGGTGCCGTTGATGCGCACCGAACCGGCGTCCGGCCGCTCGATGCCCATGATCAGCTTCATGACCGTCGACTTGCCCGAGCCGTTCGGTCCGATCAGCCCCAAAATCTCGCCGGCACGGACATTTAACGTCATGCTCTTGACGGCGACCAGGCCACCAAAGCGCTTGGTGAGGCCGTCGACCTCGAGATGCGCATGCTCGGCCATGCTCAGCCGTGCTCCTTGCTGCGCGTGAGCAGGCCGAAAAAGCCGCCGGGGAACAGCAGTACCACGACCAGCGCCATGGCGAAGACGACGAAGTTCGACAGATCGCCGAGCGGACGCAGCAGTTCGCTCATGGCGATGAGGAAAATCGCGCCGAGTACGGCGCCGAGAATGGTGCGCCGGCCGCCGATCACCGCGGCGATGATGATTTGCACGCCGACGGTGATGTCGATGAAGGTGCCGACCGAGGCCGAGCTGAGATAAAACGCCATCAGCGCGCCGGCGAGGCCTGAGAAGAAAGCGCTGATGATGAATGCGGCGAGCTTGTGCTTGGTCACGTTGAAGCCTAGCGCGCCGGCTTGCACGGCATCCTGTCCGCTCGCCTGCAAGATCAGCCCGACCGGCGAACGCGACAGCGCGAACAGAACGGCGCCGCTCACCGCCATGAACCACAGCGCGATCTCGTAATTCGCGGCGTCGCTGATGGTGATGACGTCCGGAATCGTCAGACCGATCTCGCCGCCGGTCAGAGGAGCGTCAACGACCACGTAATTCTGCAATATCAGCACGGCAACCAGCGTGGTCAGGCCGAAATAAGGCCCGCGCACGCGCAGAGCGGGCAGCGCCAGCACCACGCCGCCGGCGACCGCCGCCAGCGCGCCGGCGGCGACGCAAAGCCAGATCGGCGGCTGATAAAGATTGTCGAGGATGCCCGCGGTGTAGGCGCCGGTGCCGATCAAGAACGTCGGCCCGAAATTCACCTCGCCGGCGAAACCGAACAACAGGTCCCACGCCATGGCGAAGACGCCGAAATAATAGGCGATGGTCAGGAGACCGAGGATATAACCCGACACGCCGAGCGGCAGAAACGAGACGACAATCACCACCGCGAGGGCAATCAGAAGGACGCGCGTGGTGGAGGCGGATCGCATCTAGCGGCGGCCCAACAGGCCGCGCGGCCGCACATACATCACCGCGACGAGCAGGAGCAGCGCCGGAATGGTGCGATAGGCCGGCGAGATCAGATAGGCTGTCAGCGTCTCGAGATAGCCGACCACATAGGCGGCGATCAGCGCGCCGGAGACGCTGCCGAGCCCGCCGAGCACGACAATCGCGAACGCGCTCGCGGTGAGCGGGCCGACGCTATAGGACGACACGCCGAGGAACATGCCGAGCAGCACCCCGGCGACCCCCACCAGCACGCCGTACATCGCCCACACCGCGATATAGACTTGGCTCAGCTCGATGCCGAGCAGCGTCACGCCGCGCGGATTCATCGAGGCGGCGAGCACCGCTTTGCCGGCGCGGGTGCGGTTGACCAGCAGCCACAGGACCGCAATGACCAGCCAACAGACGATGGCGGTAAAAATCTCGTTCGACGGTGTGCGCACGCCGGCGATCGAGACGACGCCTTCCACGATCGGCGCCACGGTCTTGGCATTGTTGGTGTAGAGGTAGGCGATCAACTCCTGGAGCATGATGCCCCAGAGCAGCGTCGCGGTGAGGATGAAGATCTCCTTTTCCTCCTCGCGGATTTTGCTCGATTGCTGCAGCGGGCGGACGATGAGGAAATAGGTGAGCAGCGAGGCGGCAAAGCCGATGACGACGCCGATCGCGGCGCCGGCATAGGGTCCGACATGCAGCTGATCGCCGGCTGCCCACGCCGCGACCACGGCGGCGACCATCAGCGCGCCGTGCGATAGGTTCAGCACGCCCGAGACGCCGAATATCAGCGCGAATCCCGTGGCGCCGAGCGCGTAGAGTGAACTGATCGCAAAGCCGTCGATCAGGATTTGCCAGAACAGCGTCACTCAACGGCTCCACTCAAACGCTCTCCCCCGCATGCGGCTGCAGGCGGGGGAGAGTTTTAGCGCTGTCGATCAAGCGGCCTTCAGTCGGCCGAGCCGACTTTGATGAATTTCGGGAACTTCATCTTGCCGTTGGCGACGTTCGCCGGCCACAGGTTGATCTGCTTGCCATCCTGCCATTGCAGCATGAGGCCGGGAATCGTCGTTCCGCCGATCTTCAGGGCGTGCGGATTGGGCGAATCCTTGCCCTTGAATTCCACCGTGCCGATCGTGCCGACGTAGTGGGTTTTCTCCAGCGCGTCGACTAGCTTGTCGGGATCGGTGCCACCACGCTTGATGGCGTCGGCGATGTAATAGACCTCGTCGTAGGCGGTGTAGCCGCAATACGACGGGTTATTGCCGAAGCGCTTGTTGAACGCCGCCACGAAGGGCAGCGTCTTCGGCGTCACCGCGACGCCCGGTCCGGAGACGGCCTGATACAGCACGCCTTCGGTCGCGCCGTTGGTGTCGTTCCAGAAGCTTGAATTGGTCGCTTGCGATGAAATGCCGATCATCGGTATCGGCACCTCTTGTTGCTTCCACTGCACGGTGGGCTGCACGCCGACATGCGAGATGCCGGTGACGATCACGTCGGGCTTTTCACCTTCGATCTTGTTGAAGATCGGCGTGAAATCGGTGGTGTCGGGCGAGAAGCGGATATGATCGACGACCTTGAGTCCGATCTTCGGCAGACAGTTGAGGTATTCGGCGTCGAGCGGAGTAGTCCAGGCGGCGTCCTCGCTCATCACAACAGCGGACTTCATGTGAAGGTCCTTCACAAGAAGGTCTTTCGAGGCGTCGCAGACCTGGTCGGCAAGACTCGTCGACGTCAGATAGCCATGGAATGTATATTTAAGATTATTGTAGTCCTTGGCGATGTTTTGCGTGATGACATCAGAAGCCGCGCCGGGCGTCACCATCACTGTCTTCAGCCGGCCGGTCCACGGTTCGAGCGCCAGCACGACCTCGCTGATATAGCTGGCGATGACCGCGTTGACATGATCTTCGTTTGCCGCGCGCTGGAACGCGCGGACCGCTTCGGCGGCCGAGGAGTGGTCGTCGTAGGTGATGATCTCGATCTTGCGGCCATTGACGCCGCCCGCGGCGTTGATTTCGTCGGCCGCCATTTGCGCGGCTTGCGGAATGGACGAACCGGCGACGGCCTGTGCTTCGGCGATGACGCCGATCTTGATCGGCCCGCTCGATTGCGCATAGCCGGGCGTGGCCAGTGTCAGCGCGGCGACGGCCGCACCTACAGAAAGCATCGCCGACGCAGCGCGGCTGAAAGATTTGTTCATTGCTACTACCTCCCTGAAACTGCAGTCATCTCTTGAGGATGACGACCCGCCGGCAGTCTACCGTATCGCCCTTGCGCGGCAAGCCTCGGCAGGTCAACCTTTATGCCTATTGGACCGGTGACTATGTGCCGCAAGGGCAGCGGCCGCGTGCGGGCGGCGTCCCAACACACGGTGCATGGAGAGGGAAGAACTCAGATGAAAGCTGCATTCATCGAACAATTCGGCGGACCCGACGTGCTGAAATACGGCGATCTGCCGGATCCGGTGGCGGCACCCGGCGAAGTCGTGGTCGACGTCGTCGCGGCCAGCGTTAACGCTGCCGACTGGAAGTTCCGCGCCGGCCAATATGCCCGGCACGCCCAGGTCAAATTTCCGCAAATTCCCGGCCGGGATTTTTCCGGCGTGGTCGGCGCGTCGGGCGGCGGCGTCGACCTCGCCATTGGCGACGCGGTGTTCGGCGTGCTCGATGCCGGACGGGAAGGGACCTATTGCGAGAAGCTCGCGATCAAGGCCGCGATCATCGCCAAGAAGCCCGAGGGCCTGTCGCATGTGAACGCCGCCGCTTTGGCGCTGACCGGCCTGACCGCGGTGAATTCGTTGGAGGACACCTTAAAGCTCAAGCGTGGCGAGACGATCCTGATTCAAGGCGGCGCCGGCGGCGTCGCCGGTTTTGCCATTCAGTTCGCCAAGCATCTTGGCGCGCGGGTGATCACAACGACAAGCGCGGCGAATGCCGATTACGTGCGCTCACTCGGCGCCGACCAAGTCATCGACTACAACAAACAGGATTTCACCAAGATCGTGAGCAATTGCGACGCGGTGTTCGACACCGTCGGCGGCGACGTGGCGGAGAAATCCTTTGCCGTGCTGAAACCCGGCGGGCGCGCGGCCTTCATCGCCTCCGGAGCGGAAGCGCCGAAGCCGAACCGGCCGGATGTCACCGCGCTCCGCCCGCCGGTGCCGCGCTCGCGCGCGGCGATGCAGCGGGTCGGCCAGCTTGTCGCCTCCGGCGCGGTGCGTCCGCCGGAGATCAAGCTGTACCGGCTGGATCAGGCAGCCGACGCACATCGCTTGAGCGAAAGCCGCCACTTCCGCGGCAAGCTCGTCTTTCTGGTGCGGTAGACATGTGCTCGCTTAGGCCGAACGCATGATGTCGGCTTCCGGGAGCGAAGCGGATACTCGCTAAACCGACCGCGATGTTCGCGATTGATGTGGTGGACGGCGCCCGCTCCCAGCAACGCATTGCCGGTAAGGTGATCGTTGCTTCGAATCACACGAGGGAGCCGTCCACATGCAAATTATCACGATCGGTTTGGATATCGCAAAGAACGTGTTCCAGGTTCACGGGATTGGCGCGGGCGAGAAGGTCGTTATCCGGAAGCGACTGCGGCGCAGCCAAGTACTGGTGTTCTTCGAGGCGCTGTCGCCGTGCCTGATCGGGATGGAGGCGTGCGCCACGGCCCATTATTGGGCGCGTGAACTGACGAAACTTGGCCACCAGGTGCGGTTGATGCCGGCGAAGGACGTGAAGGCTTACGTCAAGCGCAACAAGAACGATGCCGCCGATGCCGAGGCGATCTGCGAGGCGGTACGCCGGCCGACCATGCGTTTTGTGCAGATCAAATCGGTCGAGCAGCAGGGCCGGTTGATGTTGCATCGAGCGCGCGACCTTTTGCTGCGGCAGCGGACCCAGGTGATCAATGCTTTGCGGGCACATTTGGCTGAGCTTGGCATCGTGGCTGCGCAAGGACGTGAAGGAGTCAAGGAACTGCTGACGATCATTGCCGGCGAGCAAGACGCACGCTTGCCGACCGATGCTCACGCGAGCCTCGCAGTGCTGGCGGCGGAGCTTCAGGCGATGCAGACGATGATCGGAGCGCTCGACAAACGGATCATCGCGCAACATCGATCGAACGAGATGAGCCGGCGACTAGAGAGCATCCCCGGCATTGGTGTCACCGGGGCCAGTGCGATCACAGCGGCTGTTCCGGACCCGAAGGTTTTTCGATCGGGTCGGGATTTCGCAGCCTGGATCGGGATCGTACCGCGGCAAGACTCGACCGGTGGCAAGCACAAGCTCGGGCCGATCTCGAAACGGGGGGATCGCTATCTGCGGCGCATTTTGGTGGTCGGAGCCTGCGCGGTGTTGCGCTACGCGCGCCATCGGCCGGAGAAGTATCCTTGGCTGACACAACTTCTCGCTCGCAAACCGTTCAGGGTGGTGGCGGTTGCGCTTGCCAATAAAATGGCGCGGATCGCCTGGGCGTTGCTGGCCAAGGGCGGCACCTATCGGGCGCCTGCGCTTGCGACAGCGGCGTCAGGGGTCTGACGATAGCAGAATGGGGTTGCATCTGTGCGTTCACGAACTGCAGGGGTGATGACGGCATTGATGCGAAACGGTCGGAGACCGTCGATTGGGAGAACCCGCGATGGGTCACGCGATCGGTGAGCGCGTGCTTTTGTATGGGATCCAATCAGCGGATTACATCAGGGCC
>JASHOX010000133.1 GCA_030038415.1 Xanthobacteraceae bacterium | reverse complement strand
TGTGGTGCTGCCGGTAAGGATTGAACTTACGACCTCTCCCTTACCAAGGGAGTGCTCTACCACTGAGCTACGGCAGCAGGCCGTTCCGCGCGACGAACCGGAGCATGATCCGGAAAAGTGGGTACCGGTTTTCCGAAAAGATCATGCTCCAGCGAACATTCGGAAAAGCGCCGCGATCCTTGCCATAGCAGGCATTTCCGCGCAAGAAATTTGCCGCCATGAACAAGGGCAGCGGCAAGGGCGGCAAAGCGGAAAAATGGGCGGCGCGCAGCGAGCGGCTGTCGGCGGCGCTGCGCGAAAACCTCAAGCGCCGCAAGGCGCAAGCCCGAGGCCGCAGCCGCGTACTGGCCGAGGACGCCGAGCCGCAGGAAGAGCAAGCCGAACCGTCGGTTCCCGACTTCCGCCGCAATCCGGGCGGGAAGTAGCACTTGGGGCATGGGCTCGGCCGGGCATTCCGCTTGGCCCCGCCGCAGGCCGGGTGCATAAAGTCAGGTCCGTTTTTAAGGCCGATGAGCCGGTCCGAAACCCGGGCCGCGCGGGGGTGAGCATGGATCGTATTCGTATTGTCGGCGGCCGGCCTCTCGACGGCACTATACCGATCTCGGGCGCGAAGAACGCGACGCTGCCGTTGATGATCGCCAGTCTCCTTACCGAAGAGACGCTTATTCTCGACAATGTGCCGCGGCTCGCCGACGTGGCGCTGCTCGAGCGCATTCTCGGCAATCACGGCGTCGACATCATGACGAGCGGCAAGCGCGCCGGCGAGACCGCCGATCACGGCCAGACACTGCACATTTCCGCGGCCCGCATCGTCGACACCACCGCGCCCTACGAGCTCGTCTCCAAAATGCGGGCAAGCTTCTGGGTGCTGGCGCCGCTCGTCGCCCGCATGGGCGAGGCGCGCGTCTCGATGCCGGGCGGCTGCGCCATCGGCACGCGCCCCGTCGATCTTCTCATCATGGCGATGTCGCGGCTCGGCGCCGATATCGAGATCGACGGCGGCTACGTCGTGGCGCGCGCGCCGCGCGGCTTGCGCGGCGGCGAGATCACCTTCCCCAAGGTGACCGTCGGCGGCACGCATACCGCGCTCATGGGCGCGTCGCTCGCCAACGGCACCACGGTGATCGACAACGCGGCGCAGGAGCCGGAAATCGCCGACGTCGCCGACTGCCTCAACAAGATGGGCGCACGCATTTCCGGCGCCGGCACATCGCGCATCGTCGTCGAAGGCGTCGCCAAATTGTGCGGCGCGCGCCATGCGGTGCTGCCCGACCGCATCGAGACCGGTACCTATGCGATGGCGACCGCGATGGCCGGCGGCGACGTACTCCTGCAGAACGCGCGGCCGGAATTGCTGCAGGCCGCCTTCGACGTGCTCGCGCAGGCCGGTGCGACGGTGACGCCGACCAATCAGGGCGTCCGCATTGCGCGCAACGGCGCCGGATTGGCGCCCGTCGAAGTCTCGACCGCGCCGTTTCCCGGTTTCCCCACCGATCTGCAGGCGCAGCTGATGGCGCTGATGACGCGCGCGCGCGGCACCTCGCACATCACCGAGACGATTTTCGAGAATCGCTTCATGCATGTCGGCGAACTGACGCGGCTCGGCGCCCGCATCCAGCTCGACGGCGAGCGCGCCACCATCGAAGGCGTCGAGCAGCTCAAAGGCGCGCCGGTGATGGCGACCGACCTGCGCGCCTCGGTGTCGCTGGTCATCGCCGCGCTGGCGGCCGAAGGCGAAACAATAGTCAATCGTGTCTATCACCTCGACCGCGGCTTCGAGCGATTGGAAGAAAAACTCGGCCGCTGCGGCGCCGCGATCGAAAGATTGTCGGGGTAGATGGGGCTTCCGCTCGTCCCCGCGAAGGCGGGGACCCAGGCTGGATTCCCGCTTGCGCGGGAATGAGCGGGCAAACCTACCCCGCCAACTCCTTCATGATCCGATAAAGCCGCGCCTGGCCTTCGAAGCCGATGCCGGGGCGGTCGGACAGTTTCAGATAGCCGTTCTCCAGCCTGGCGTCGTCGGCGAAGCCGCCGAAATCGCCGAACACGCCGGGATAGGATTCCGCGCCGCCGAGGCCGAAGCCGGCGGCAATCGCCAGCGACATCTGGTTGCCGCCGTGCGGGAACAAGAGCGACCGCGGCCATTGATGCCGCGCCAGCATGTCGAGCGTGCGGGCATATTGCACGATGCCGTAGGCCTGCGGCGGATCGACCTGGATGACGTCGCGGCGGGCCGGCGTGAGCCCACCGAAGCGCACCAGGTTCTCGACGTCCTGCGTCGAGTACAAATTCTCGCCGGTCGACAGCGGCGCATCGTAATTGCCCGCGATCTCGGCCAATAGCGCGTAATCGAGTGGATCGCACGGCTCCTCGAACCAGCGTAACCCGAAGGGACGCAAGCCGCGCGCATAGTCCAGCGCTTCGTCGCGGCCGAATTTGCAATTGGCGTCGACCGCGAGCGCGCCGCCCTTCGGCAGAATCGCTTTCACCGCCTCGACGCGGGCGAGGTCATCTTTGAGCGGCATGCCGCCGACCTTCATCTTCAGCATGGTGTAGCCGGCGTCGAGATGGGTTTGCATCTCGTCGAGGAGGTCTTGCGTAGTCTTGCCCGGCGCGTACCAGCCGCCGCCGACATAGCAAAAAACCTTGTCGGCGATCTTGCCGCCGTTGTAGCGCTCGGCCAGCACGGTATGCAGCGGCTTGTCCGCGATCTTGGCCACCGCGTCCCACACCGCGACCTCGATGGTGCCGATGCCGATCGAGCGCTCGCTGTGGCCGCCGGATTTCTCGTTTGTCATCATCGCGGCGAGAATTTTCTCCGGCGCAAAATTGTCGCCGGCGTCGTTGAGCAGGGTTTCCGGCGGCGCTTTGAGAACGCGCGGAATGAAGCGCGCCCGCATCTGCGCGCCGCAGGCATAGCGGCCGGTGGAATTGAAGGCGAAGCCGGTGACCGGCTTGCCGCCGCGCATCACGTCGGTGATGACCGCGACCACCGACGTCGTCATTTCGGAAAAGTTGAATCCGGAATTGGTGAGCGTCGACTTGAGCGGAACCGCCGTCTCGCGGATGTCGACAATGCGCATGCGATTACTCCTCCCGCCCGGGGGAGAAGTGATCATTTGATCTGCGGAATCTTGGCGTCGACGATGACCTTGTGCCACTTGTCGATCTGCTGCTTGATGTAGGCGGAAAACTCTTCGGGCGTGTCGCCGACGACATCGAAGCCGATCTCCTTGCATTTGGCCTGCACGTCCGGAAGCGCCAGCGCCTTGACGATCTCCCGGTTCAGCAAAGCAACGACCTCCGGCGGCGTGCCGGCGGGAACAAAGACGCCCTGCATGGTGTCGGATTCCTGGTCCGGGATGCCGGCTTCGGCCATGGTCGGCACGTCGGGGACGGCCTCGGCGCGCTTCGCCGAGGTCACCGCCAGCGCGCGCAGCGTGCCGGCCTTGAGCTGCGGATAGGCCGGCGGCAAGGTCGCAAAACCGGTCGGCGTCTGATTGCCGACCACGGCCTGGATCACCGGCGCGCCGCCGTTATAGGGCACCGTGGTGACGTCGAGCTTATAGGTCAGCTTGAACAATTCGGAAGCCAGCATCGGCGTCGTGCCAAGGCCCGAATTGGCGATGGGGTATTTGCCAGGATCGGCCTTCATCAGCGCGATCAGTTCCTTCACCGTCTTGGCCGGAACGGAGGGGTGGACGAATAAGGCGTTCGGCGAGTCCACCGCGAGCGTGACCGGCGCGAAATCCTTGAACGGATCGTAGGGGTTGTTGGCGTAAAGGCTTGGATTGACCAGGAAGCTCGAGCTCGCCACCAGGATCGTGTAACCGTCCGGCGCGGATCGTGCGACCTGCGTCATGCCGATATTGCCGCCCGCGCCGGCGTGATCCTCGACATAGAATTGTTGCTTCAGGCTCGCCGACAGCTTGTCGGCGAGGATGCGCGCGGTAATGTCGCTCGGGCCGCCGGCTGCGAACGGTGCAATGATCTTCACTGGATGCGTGGGATAGTCCGCTGCGACGGCCGCGCCGGCCCACGCCAGAATCATGCCTAGCGCAAGCAAGCGGCCCACCAACCTCACCACAGACATTCAGCCCTCCCTATACGTTTGGGCGATGCTATCATTCTTTCGATGACGGCCACTAGTGGAGCGGATTTGACATTCGCTATCCACTTTGCCGCGAGCACGCGAAGCGAATGTCAAATCCAAAAGCTCCACTAGCACCTATATTACTAGTGGTCCTTTTTGATTCTAACATTCGCATGAGAGCGTGCCGAAACTGGATGCGAATGTTAGAATTGGACCACTAGCAGGGCAGGGAACCAACCAATGGCAGGGCGCAAAATCACCCGCGACGATCTCCGCGCGGCGGCGGAGAAGTACAAGAACTGGGGCAAGTGGGGCCCGGACGACGAGATCGGCACGCTCAATTACACCAGCGCCGAGGACATCGTCGCCGCGGCGCGGCTCGTCAAAAAGGGCAAGGTCATTTCGCTGGCGCTCAATTTCGACAATAACGGCCCGCAGGGCGGCAAGACCAATTATCCGGCGCTCGGCCGCATCA
>JASHOX010000132.1 GCA_030038415.1 Xanthobacteraceae bacterium | reverse complement strand
CTCGCCGTTTTCGTTACACCGCGACCGTCTTGAGGAAACCCTCGATCTCGGCGCGCAGGCTGCCGACCGAGGCATCGACCGAATTGGATGCATCGAGCATCGTTTCGGCGGCCGTGCGGGTGCCGCTTGCCGCCGCGGAGACCTTGGCGAGGACGGCCACCACGGCGCCGGTGCCGCGCGCCGCGTTCGCCGCGTTGCGGCTGATTTCGGAAGTGGCGGCGTTCTGCTGCAGGATCGAAGCGGCGGCGCTCGCGGCGCGCGTCGAGATTTCGTGCATCGAATCTTCAATGCCGTGCACCGCCTCGACCGCGCTGCCGGTTGAGTCCTGCACCGCCAGGATGTGACGCGCGATCTCCTCGGTCGCCTTGGCGGTTTCCACCGCGAGCGATTTCACCTCGGCGGCGACAACCGCAAAGCCGCGGCCGGCCTCGCCGGCGCGCGCCGACTCGATGGTGGCGTTGAGCGCCAAGAGATTGGTCTGGCCGGCAATGTTGCGAATAAGCTTGACGACGTCGCCGATCTTCTCGGCGGCCTGCGCCAGCCCGGCATATTCGCCGTTCGACGCTTTCGCCTTGTCCACCGCGCTCGCCACCAGGGCCGTGGTCTGCGCCAGCTGCGAATTGATCTCCGCGATCGAAGCCGACAGCTCCTCGGCCGAGCCGGCGACGATCGAGACATTGTCGGAAGCATGGTTGGATTCCCGCAACGCCACTTCGGCATGTTGCGTGGCTTCGTTGGACGAGACGATCAGCGCGCCAGCGGTCGATTTCATGGCCTCGGTGCTGTTGCTGACCGTGCCGAGCATCGCCTCGATGCGTTCGCGGAACGCGGCGATCGCGGTCTCGGTCAGCACTCTGCGGTTTTCCTGCGCCCGCATCGTATCGCGCTCGTTCTCGAGCCGATGTCGCTCGGTGATGTCCTCGTGCGTCGCCACCCAACCGCCGCCCAGCATGGGCTGCCGCGTGACGCGGATCAGCCGGCCGTCGGCAAGCTGGTCGATCCGGCTGGAGATTTTCTCGGCGGAATGCTGCCCCAGCGCGCCAAGCTTTTTTTCGACCGCGCCGGCGTTCTGTTCGCCCTTGAGCAACCCGTTCATGACCCGATGGGCGATGATCGCTTCATGCGCAGTCCCGACCTTTAACAATTCCGGCGGCAGCCGGTACAGGCTGGCGTAACGGTCGTTGCAGATCACCAGGCGCTTTTCGGCATCGAACATGCACAGCCCATGGGTCATGTTTTCCAGCGCCGTGTTAAAACGCAGATTGGTCTGCTCGAGCGATAATTGGCGGCGGATGCTGGCGATCATGGCGCCGAGCTCGAGCAACGTGAACACGACGACGAGAGGAAGCAAGATGGCGCGGCGCTGCGCCGGTTGCGCCAGCGCGCCGTGGTGATCGGCAAGCAGATAGAGAAGGCCGATCCAAAACATGGCGATCATCACCACGCCAAGCAGCGGCGCCGGCCGCAACAGCGCGCGCGGCCAAGTCAGCAGACGACGATGCATGGTCATTAGCCCCAATCCCTCAAGGGCTTATGCCACGGCGGAAGTTTGGATTCGGTTAAATTTTAGGCAACGTGTTAAGGAATGGTAAAATCTAGGGTCGGCGGAAACACGAAGGAGATCGCGATGCTGGCGCCGAGCGCATCCATGCAGAACCGCATCGCCATGTATAACGGCAATGCGCTCAAGATCGGCTTGTTTGGGGCCAATTGCTCGTCCGGACGTTCGGCAACCAAGGTGCCGGAACGCTGGTCGGCAAGCTGGCCCGACTGCCTTGCGGTCGCCAAGCTCGCCGACGAAGCGGGGCTCGATTTCATGCTGCCGATCGCACGCTGGAAAGGCTACGGCGGCGACACCGATTTCCACGGCCACTCGCTCGAGACGATCACTTGGGCGGTGGGCCTCTTAGCGGCGACCAAACGCATGACGGTGTTCGGCACGGTCCACGCGCCACTGTTTCATCCCTTGATCGCAGCCAAGGAATTCGTCACCGCCGACCACATCGGCGAAGGCCGGGTCGGCGTCAACCTCGTGGTCGGCTGGAACGAAGGCGAATTCGACATGTTCGGCGTGCGCCAGCGCGAGCACGACGCGCGCTACGATTACGCGCAGGAATGGATCGACGTCGTCAAACAGGCTTGGAGCTGCGATGGCACGTTCGATTTTGACGGCAAATTCTTGCAGCTCCAGGGTGCTCGTGCCTATCCGAAGCCCTATGGCGATTCGCGGCCGCTGGTGATGAACGCCGGCGCCTCCGACGTCGGGCAGGCCTTTGCCGTGCGCAACTGCGACGCGTTTTTCGTGGCTACCGTCGCTTCGCGCATGTCGCTTGCCGGAACCGCCGCCAAGGTTGCCGACGTCAAGGCAGCCGCGCAAAAGCATGGTCGCGATATCGAGGTGTTCACCGTCGGTCAGGTGATCTGCCGCCCGACGCAGAAGGAAGCCGAAGAATATTATCAGCACGTGAATATCGAGAACGCAGACTGGGGCGCCGTCGACTGCATGCTCGCCAACAAACACATCACGCCGCAAACCATTCCGCCCGAGGAGTATGAGGCCAAGAGACGCTATTTTGCCGCGAGATCGATCGGCGGTTATCCGTTCGTCGGCACGCCCGATCGCGTCGCCGAGGAGCTTGCCATCGTCAGCCAGGCCGGCGTCCGCGGCATTGGCATCTCATTCGTCAATTATCTGAAAGAAGTGCCGTATTTCTGCGACGAGGTGTTGCCGCGTCTGCAGCGCGCCGGCGTGCGGGCGAAGCAGTAAGACGGCCAAGGTACGGCGTAGCCCGGCCGGGTGCGCCGGCGCTTGCTCGAAGTCTGCCGCAGCAGCGTGAGCGTGATCCCCTGCGGATAAGATGAAATCTATCCGGCTAAAATCTCCTTGGCGTGTCCAGCGCGCAAGTGCATAATATCCCTACCTCTACCAGTACTTGTGCGCGTTTGACCGGGCGGGGACGCGAGAGATGGCGGAATTGCATGAGGCCATCGTTATCGGCACCGGCTTCGGCGGCGCGATCAATGCCTGCCGTCTGAGCAAGAAGTGGCCGCGAGGCGTGCTCGTTCTGGAACGCGGCAAGCGTTACGAGCTCGGCGCTTTTCCCCGCACGCCGCATGACATGGCGAGAAACTTCTGGAATCCGGCCTTTGAAAAGCGTGACCGGCCGAAAGCGGTGGCGCGGATCAGGCAACACGGTCTGTTCGACGTCAGAAACTATAAGAAGATCGATGTCGTGCTCGGTGCCGGGCTCGGCGGCGGATCGCTGATCTACGCCAACGTGTTTCTCGAACCGCCCGACGACGTGTTCGGCGGCCGCTGGCCGCAGAGCTGCCGCAAAGTGCAACTCCTGCCCTATTATCGGGTCTGCAAAGAGGTGCTCGGCGCCCGGCCTATTCCGCCAATGCAAGGCCGCCGCCACATCGTCCGCACCGAATTGTTTAAAGAGGCGGCGCGACGGATGGCGCGCGAGTCGCGCCTCGTCGACATCAACGTGTTCTTCGGCAACGATTTTGATAATCCGCTGCCGCCGGGGGTTCAGGCCACAAACCGCTACGGCGCGCTGCAGACATCCTGCACCTATTGCGGAGAATGCGACGTCGGCTGCAACTATCAGGCAAAGAACACACTCGACCTGAACTATTTGTATCGGGCCGAGAATAAATACGGCGCGGAGATCCGCACGGAGCAGCTCGTCGACCGGATGGTCCCCGTGGACCGGAACGGCCAGGACGACCCCGACGCCAGCGGCGAGTTCGGCTACCGCGTCTATTACCGTGACCTCACGCGGGGCGGTGCCGAGCTCAGCGCCCACGCCAACCGCGTCGTGGTCTCGGCCGGGAGTCTCGGTTCAACCGAGTTGCTGCTGCGCTGCCGCGACGTGTTCGCCACGCTGCCGCGTATCGGCCGATCGCTCGGTCGCGGCTTTTCCGCCAACGGAGATTTTCTCGGTTTCGTCGGCGGCACCCGCATGCCGGCCGATCCCAATTACGGCCCAGTCATCACGCAAGCCATCGATTTCAATCTGTTCAAAGATTTCACCGCCGACCACGCTTTCATTTTGGAGGACGCAAGCTATCCGGTGTTCGGCGCCTGGTTCGCCGAGGGCGCAAAGCCCGGTTTCTTCCATCTTGACAGCGTGTGGCGTTTCTTGCGCCATCTGATCGCCCGCCTACGCGGCGACACGATGGGATCG
Organism: Xanthobacteraceae bacterium; assembly: GCA_030038415.1. Lineage (GTDB taxonomy): Bacteria > Pseudomonadota > Alphaproteobacteria > Rhizobiales > Xanthobacteraceae > BOG-931. The sequence continues at coordinate 11,220 of JASHOX010000132.1, read as the reverse complement.
ATCGGCTACGCGTTTCACGATCTTCTCGGCGGCGACATCTCCTACCATACCTGCGTGCTGCTCTGTATGGGCGTCGACAAATCGAACGGCACGATGACGCTCCGCGACGGCTGGCTGGATCTCGATTGGCCGCAGCAGGACAGCGAGCCGCTCTACCGTGCGATTCTCGAAGTCGGCGAGCGTTTCCGCCGCGAGACCGACGGCGCCTTCTTCTTCGCGGCGCCGAACTGGTGGTGGCCGTTTCGCAAGAATGTCGGCGTCCATGCGCTCGGCGGCTGCATCCTCAGCGACGATCCAGCCACGGGCGTCACCAGCGCGACGCCGGCGACATTCGGCCAAGTACACGGCTACCGCAATCTCTACGTCGCCGACGGCGCCATCGTGCCGAATGCCGTCGGCGCCAATCCAAGCGCGACCATTTCCGCTTTGTCGGAAATGGTGGCGCACGGCATCACCGGCATCGAACCCGCGGCCGATCTTTAGTGGCGGCGCGGCGCGCGGCCGCGGCTGGCATCATGCCCCGATCTCCGCGCAGGGAGGCGACTGTGACAAAGCGATCGCTGATCATGGCGGGCGGCGGGCTGAAGGTAGCCTATCAGGCCGGCGTCCTACAGGTCTGGCTCGACGAAGCCGGCCTGAAGTTCGACCACGCCGACGGCGCATCCGGCGGCACCTTCAATCTGGTGCAGTATTGCGAGGGCCGGACCGGCACTCAGATCGCCGACAGCTGGCGGGACTTTCCGGTGCTGCGATCGCTGTCGCTGAATTGGCGGCAATATCTGAAACTCTTCTGGGCCGTGTCGCTGATGACCTACGACGGCTTTCGCGATGTCGTGTTGCGCGGCAAATGGGCGATTGATTGGCAGAAAGTCCGCGCGAGCCCGATCCTCGGCACCTTCAACGCTTATAATTTCAGCAAGAACCAGCTCACCGTGCGAACTCAGGATCAGCTCAACGAGGACTATCTGGTCGCCTGCGTATCGCTGCCCATGTGGTTTCCGCCGATCACGATCGGCGGCGACCGTTATATCGATGCCGTCTATCTCACCGACGCCAATCTCATGGAGGCGATCGCCCGCGGCGCGGACGAATTATGGATCATCTGGACGGTAAGCCGGAAAGCCATCTGGGGCGGCGGCTTTGTCAATGAATATTTTCAGATCATCGAGACCGCCGGCAACGGCCGCCTGAAGCTCGACATCGAGCGAATCGAGGCCAGCAACGCGGCGATCGCTGCTGGCGGCCACGGCGAATTCGGCCGTCCGATCAAGATCGAAATGTTGGCGGCGGAGGTGCCCTTGCATTACCTGATCAATTTCAGCAGCACCGCCTTCACCGCCGCGGTCGAGCAAGGCATTGCCGACGCCCGCGCTTGGTGCCGCGCTCGCGGCATCCCGCTTCAAACCCCAAACGCGGGACTGCTCGCTTTGACCTTCAACGAGACCATGCAGGGCGGATTTGCGCTCGGCGCCAGCGATCCCGAAGCCGGCTGCGAGCGGGGTAACACCGCCGGCACGCCGCTCGTCATGCACGCCACTGTGCAGATCGACGATCTCGACCGCTTCCTCAACGTGCCCGAGCATCCCGGCGGTTTGAGCGGTACGATCGATTTTCCACCGATCGGCAACGGCATCGTCGCGTCCAAAGGCGTCTTCAATCTGCTCGAGCCCGAACCGGGCGTGCCGCACGTCAAGCTGTTCGTCTACGAACTGGCCTTCTCACATGGCGGCCGCTCATACTATCTCTCCGGGCGCAAATACGTTCGCGAGCACGGCAATCCAGTCAAGGAAACAACCACGCTCTACACCACCCTCCACGACGGCAGCGACAATTCGGGGCCGATCGTCGGCGCCGGCGTTCTGACCTTGAACTTGACCGACTTGATCCGAATGCTCGGCACGGTGCGCGTCCACAATGCACGCAACAAGGCCGACGCGCTGGCGGCATTGGAACGCTTCGGGCAATTTTTTCTCGGCGAAATGTGGGACAGCTATGGCATTCACCTCAAACGATCGTGACGCGAGCGACATCGTTCCGTCCCGCCGCAAGGATCTGCAGGATCTGCTCGCCCTGCCGCGGACCGCAAGCGGCTCTTACCTGCGCAAACAGTCGCGGCCGAAAGCGCCGCGCGCCGAAACCGCCCGCATAGCGGCAGCCGCTCCGGCAGGGGCGGCAGCACAACTCTTCCGCAGGCTCGCGGAGTTCGTGCCGACCAGATTTGTCAAATGGGCGTACGAGTATCTGCGCTATCGCTTCGGACCGCGCCATCCCTTTCAGGTTTACGCGCAGTCAGACCTTGACCAAGGCATCTATAAATTCGAAGACGACGGCGAGACCCGCTTCGCCCTTGCCGGTGACTGGGGAACCGGCACCGACGAAGCCAATTGCGTTGCCGAGTCGATCGAATCGTTCAAGCCGCATTATTCCATTCATCTCGGCGACGTCTATTTCGTCGGCGATCCGACCGAGGTCAACGAGAACTTCCTCGGCATCAAGGATCCAAATAACAATTTCGCTCCCTGCACGTGGCCCGCCGGCTCGCGCGGCAGCTTCGCGCTCAACGGCAACCATGAAATGTACGCGCTCGGCAACGCCTATTTCGACCGGATGCTGCCGCGGCTGGGGCTGACGTCGAATGGCCAGCCGCTCGGGCAGAAGGCCAGCTATTTCTGTCTGGAGAACAAATACTGGCGCATCATCGCGCTGGACACCGGCTATAATTCGATCGGCTGGCCGATCATCGAAGACATCGTCGAACCGTCCTGCGCGTTCGGGCCGGAGCAGATCGACTGGCTGCGCCGCGTCGTGCAGCCGGGCGACGATCGACGCGGCATCGTCATTCTCACGCACCACCAATATTATTCACGTTACGACGATTGCTATCCGGTGCCGGCGCGGCAGTTGGCCGAGTTTCTCAAGGACCGTACCGTGCTGTGGTTCTGGGGCCACGAGCATCGCTTGGCGATTTACAAAATGCCCGCCGCGAGCGACCGCATCGCGGTATTCGGCCGCTGCATCGGCCACGGCGGCATGCCGATCGAGCTGCCGCCAAAAGAGCCGGAGCACCCGGAATATCTCGTCGAGTTCATGGACAACAGGCATTATCGCAACGATGAACATCTGGTGATCGGCTACAACGGCTATGCCCGGTTGTCGCTGCAAGGCAATCGCGCGGCGGTCCAGTACGTGGATTTAAAAGGCAAGCAAGTCTTCTTCGAGGAATGGGCCACGACCGATGGCGCCCTCCAGAGACAGCAACATGGTCCCGGCTGAAGCAGCGCGATGGCGCTGGTCACGGCGTCATCTGCCTCCGCAGCGCAACGCCAGCTGTTCTAGCCAGAGCTGGTGGCCGCGATGCATGCGGCCGGGCATCAACCAGTTCGCCGTCCGCGCCAGCCAACCATATTGGGTTTCTTCGGTGACGACCCGGCATCCGTTCGCAGCCGGAACGATGAGCCAAGCGTGGTAAGCTTCGACGCCGATGCCCCGTGCGGTCCACGCCACGCGTCCGGGCGGCTGAAACATCCGGACCGCGGATCGCAGGCGGACGCCGAACGTCGTCCAGGAAAATTCAGCGTTAGCATGAAGATCGGCGCCACCGCCGTTGATGCGAACATCGCTCGAATTCGAATACCAAGTCGGCCAGTCCGCGGCGCGAATCAGCGTTGCCCAAACTTGCTCGGGCGCCGCCGCCATGGCCATTTCATTGTAGACGCTGACCGGCGCCACGGCTGGATTGAATTTGGGATCGTCGATGATCGAGAGCCGCTTTTGGTCCATCTCCCGACCCTCGGCCGCACCGTCCGTTGTCGCGCCATTATTTAAAATGGGCAAAGACATCATCCGTCATCGCCGCCGCGTTGTCACGCCAGCCGTCGGGAACCGCTTTGCTGTGGCTATTCCTGAGCTACCTTCTGTCGTATAGCGGGAACGACCTTTTGATGTCCCCACAGCAGGCGCATGTCCCGCCGCCCGATCGATCCCGCAACCGAGCTTTGAGATAGTCATGAACACACAAATCCGTCCGCCGCGTATCGGGCCGCAGCCGTGGGAGCAGGTGCGCACCAAGCTCGATCAGTCACTGCCGTTCGCTAATATGCGCGAAACGCCGTATTACCGCGATTGCGTTTGGGAGCAGTTCTCGGCGGCCGAATATGCACGCCGCTACGCGGCGCTGCGCGGCAAGATGCGCGAGCATAGGCTCGACGCCGTGATCGTGCCGGGCGGGCCGAGTCATTGGAGCTTCGGCGGCGGCATGCTGTGGTTGACCGGGCATTGGGAATGGCATGCGCTGTCGAGCTACGTTCTGGTGCCGCTCGATGGCGAGCAGACCATGATCTATTCGATGGGCGGCACGCATGCCGAAGCGGTGCGCCGCCAAGTCGAGATCGCGGTCAAGGACGTGCGCCACAGCCGCGGCGGCCGCTACGCCGACATCATGGTCGAGCGGTTGCGCGAATTAAAGCTCGAGCACGGCCGCATCGGCCTGATGGAGATCGATCCGCGCCACGGCGATTACCTGCCGGTCAACCAATATAATGTGCTGCGCGACAACCTGCCCGGCGCCGAACTGATATTCACGCAAGGCTTTCTCCATGAGCTGCTGTCGATCCACAGCGCCGAGGAACTCGACTGCGTGCGCAAGGCCGGCGTGTTGTGCCAGCGCGCAATGGAAGCCATGGTGGCCCGCGCCAAGCCGGGCGTGAAGGAATACGAGCTGCGTGCCGCGGCCGGCTCGGCCATTCTCGAAGGCGGCGGCGACATCGATTTTCTGATCATCGGCTCGACGCCGATGGCGAACCCGGCGCAGATTTTCGGCAATCCGCGGCCGTCGTCGCGCGTGCTGCAGAACGGCGACATTATCAATATGGAGCTTGCCGCCGGCTATCGCGGCTACACCGCGCAGATCGGCTCGCCGATCTGCCTCGGCGAGCCGACCGACATGGTGCGCAAGTTCTGGGAGGAGATCACGTTGCCCGGCTACAAGAAGATCATCGCCGAGATCGCGCCCGGCAAGCCGGCGGAGAATATGCGCCAGGCCAGCAGATTTTTCCGCGATCACGGCTATCAATCGCGACCGACGCAATGCCATGGCATCGATCTCGTCACCGACAAGCCGCATGTGGTCGCCGAGCATGTCAGCGCGGAAAAATTTGAGCAAGTGCTCAAGCCGGGCATGGTGATCATGGCGGAGCCCAATCCGATCACGGCGGATGGTTTGTTCGGTATTTTCCTCGGCCACACTTTTATCGTGACCGAGACCGGCCATGAAGTGGTCGACGATTTCCCCCTGGAGATCGCCGTGGCGCACGGGTGAACTCCTCCCTCTCCCCGCTTGCGGGGAGAGGGTTGGGGTGAGGGGGCCTATTCGGCCGGGCTCAATCTGCAAAGCTCAAAATCGCGGAGAGGCCCCCTCACCCTCGCTTCGCTCGACCTCTCCCCGCACGCGGGGCGAGGTCAATTATTTCAAAAACCGAAAATCACAGCCCTCGTCGGCGCCGGTGATCTGCTCGGCGAACAGCTTGGCGTAGCCGCGCTCGGGCATTTTCACATGCGCTGACGATGCAGCGGCGCGTTTCTTCAATTCCGCGTCATCGACCAGAAGCTCGATGCGGCGGTTCTTCACCGACAGCCGGATGCGATCGCCGTTGTGCACCAAACCGAGTGGCCCGCCCGAGGCGGCGTCCGGCGTCACGTGCAGCACGATGGTGCCGAAGGCGGTGCCGCTCATGCGCGCGTCGGATATGCGCACCATGTCCTTGACGCCTTTTTGCGCGAGCTTCTTCGGGATCGGTAGATAGCCGGCTTCCGGCATGCAGGCCAGCGCATGCGGCCCGGCATTCTGCAGCACCAGAATGTCGTTCGGCTCGACCTCGAGCTTGGGGTCGTCGATCCGGGCAGAGAGATCCTCCAGCGAGTTGAACACCACCGCTTTGCCCTCGTGTTCGAACAATCTGGCGTCGGCCGCCGAGCGCTTGAGAATGGCGCCCTGCGGCGCCAGATTGCCGAACAGTGCGATCAAGCCGCCCGCCGGCTCCAGCGGCTTGCTTGCGGGCGCGATGATCGTGCGGTCGACATAGTCGCCGTCATCGCCGGCAAGCCGCTCGCCCAATGTTTCGCCGGTCACCGTCATACAGCCAAGATGCAACAGCGGCTTTAATTCGCGCAACAGCGCGCCCACGCCGCCGGCGGCGCAAAAATCCTCCATGTAGCCGTTGCCGACCGGTTTGAGATTGACCAGCACCGGCGTGGTGTCCGACAGCTTGTTGAGCTGTTCGAGCGAGACCTTTACCCCGGCGCGGCCGGCGATCGCGGTGAGGTGAATCACCGCATTGGTCGAGCCGCCGAGCGCGAGCAATACGCGCAGCGCGTTCTCGACCGAATTCCTGTTGATGAGCTGCGAGGGCGTCAGCGTGGTGCCGATCAGCTTGACTGCGGCGGCGCCGGTCGCCTCGGCGGCGCGCAGGCGGTCGGCATGCACGGCGGGAATCGCCGCGGTGCCGGGCAGGCACATTCCGAGCGCTTCGGCGAGGCAGGCCATGGTCGAAGCGGTGCCCATCACCGCGCAAGTGCCCGCCGTCACCGCGAGCCGGCCCTCGACTTCGGAGATTTCCTCGGCGTCGATATCGCCGGCACGATAGCGCGCCCAGAAGCGTCGGCAGTCGGTACAGGCGCCAAGCCGCTCGCCGCGATGCCGGCCGGTCATCATCGGCCCGGCAACCAGCGCAATGGCCGGACGATCGGCGGAGACCGCGCCCATCAGTTGTGCCGGCACCGTCTTGTCGCAGCCGCCCATCAGCACCACCGCATCCATCGGCTGCGCGCGGATCATCTCCTCGGTGTCGATCGCCATCAGGTTGCGGTATTTGAGGCTGGTCGGCGTGAGAAAGACTTCGCCGAGCGAGATGGTGGGAAATTCAAGCGGCAGCGCGCCGGCAGCGAGCACACCGCGTTTGACCGCTGCCAGCAACTCGGGAAAGTGACGATGACAATTGTTAAAGTCGGACGCGGTGTAGGCGATGCCGATCACCGGCTTGTCCAACAGCGCGCGCGAATAGCCCATCGATTGCGCGAAGGAGCGGCGCAAGTAGCGCGAGAAATCGCGATCGCCGTAATCGGTGAGACCGTGATCTAGTCCGGCAACGTGTTCTATCATTGCTCGATCATATCCAGATTATTTTCACGCGCGTACGGCGCAACCGCAAACGCCCAGATTTTGAGCGGCACTGCCACTAATTCATGCGTCGCAGCGCAGCATTGGGAAAGGTTTTGGTAATCGAATATGCGCAATTTCACGCATGTTCTCCAGGAATTTTCCGCCCGTCAGCTGAAATTGACCCGAAATGGTCGCAAAATTTAAGAGTGCGCTGCCGGCGTGGATCGTACTACCGCTCATTTTCCTGGGCGGCGTCGCCGTCGTGACCACCTGGGGAACGGGCAATCTTTGGCTCGGGCTGGCCACCGCCGTCGTCGGCGCGCTCGCGGTGGCATGGTATTGCGAGCGGACCCTGCGCCGCTTTGTCGCCGCGATTGCGCAGATCGCCCGTGGCGACCGCTACGCCGCCCTGCCGGCGCAAATCCAGGGCGGCGCGCTCGCCGCCAGCGCGGTCGCCGCGGAAACGATGCGGCAAGCCCTGATCGATGCCGACGCGCTGGCGGTCGACCTGAAAAGCCGCGAGGCCGAAACGCGGCTGCGCCACGCCAGCCGCGGCTTCTTCACCCAGCGTTTTCGCTCGACCATCGATGAACTCACCGTCACGTTTCAATCCGCCGGCGAGGAAATCCGTATCACCGCCGCCAATCTCGGCGCCCGCAACAAGGACATGTCGCAGCGCGCCGCCAGCGCGGTCGAGGCCGCCGCCGGAGCGAGCCGCGACGTCGCCGCAGTGGCGGACGCCGCCCGCGGCCTGCTGTCGTCGATCGTCGCCTGCAATGCCGAAGCGTCCGCCGCCAAGGACGCCACCGATCGCACCATCGCCGATCTCGGCCATACCGATTTTACCGTGCGCAGCCTTGCCGCCGCGGCCGAGCGCATCGGCACGGTGGTCAAATTGATCGAGGCGATCGCTTCGCAGACATCACTGCTCGCGCTCAACGCCACAATCGAGGCGGCGCGCGCCGGCGCCGCCGGCCGCGGCTTCGCCGTCGTCGCCTCCGAGGTCAAGACGCTGGCGCAGCAGACCGCCAACGCCACCGCCGAGATCGGTTCGCAGATTCACGACATCCAGCATGCGGTCAACGAAACGGTCGAGGCCATTTCCAGCGTGTCGTCGAGCGTGGCGACGATGAGCGACGCCAACCGGCAATTGACCGGCATCCTCGATCACCAGGGTGCCGAGATCGATCGCATCGGCAACCGCGCGGAACTGGTGGCCGGGGCAGTAGCCGGCGTATTGCCGGAAATCTCAACCATCGCCTCGAGTGTCGAGGAGGCCGGCAACAGCGTCGTTGCCACCGCCGAAGACCTGCTTGGCCGCTCGCAATGGCTGGTCGAGGCAGTGACGCGCTATTTCGCCGATCTAGACTTCGGCTCGATCAAGATCGGTATCCTGCATTCGCTGTCCGGCACCATGACCGCGAGCGAGCGGCCGCTGCAGGAGCTGCTCGTCATGCTGATCGAGCGGCAGAACGCAAAGGGTGGGCTCCTTGGCCGGCCGCTCGAGCCGGTCATCGTCAATCCGCATTCCGACCCGAAGGCCTATGCCGATCTGGCGAAGAAGCTGATCCGCGACGATAAGGTCGCGGCCATATTCGGCTGCTGGAACTCGGCATCGCGCAAGGAAGTGCTGCCGATCGTCGAGCAGGACAATGCGCTGTTGTTCTATCCGAGCCAGTACGAGGGCGAGGAGGCCTCGCGCAACATCTTCTATACCGGCGCGACGCCGCCGCAGCAGGCGATCCCCGCGGTGAACTTTTTGCTCGGCCAGGACATCCGCCGTTTCTTTCTGGTCGGCACCGATTACATCTATCCGCGCACCACCAATGCCGTGCTCAAGGGTTATCTGTCGAGCAAAGGCATTGGCGATTGCCGGGAACGCTACAGCGCGCTCGGCGAGCCCGACTGGCGGGCGGTGGTCGAGGAAATCCGCCGCTTCGCCCGCGGCGGCCGCACCGCGATCGTGGCGACGGTCTCCGGCGACGCCAACGTGCATTTCTTCCGCGAACTGGCGAGCCAGGGGGTCTTCGCGGCCGAGATTCCGGTTATGTCGCTATCGATCAACGAAGCCGAACTCGCCGCGCTCAGGCACTCGAACGTCTCGGGGCATTTCGTGGCGTGGAATTATCTGCACGCTTTCGACACCCCGGAAAACCGCGCCTTCATCGCCGAGTGGCGACACTTTACCGGCAAGCAGGATGCGGTGACCAACGATCCGATGGAGGCGACCTGGATCGGATTTCAGCTGTGGGCAGATGCGGTCGAAGCCGCCGGCACCACCGACGTTAACAAGGTGCGCGATGCGCTCGGCGGCCGGCGTATTACCGCGCCGTCAGGCTTCACCGTGCAGATGGACGCCAAGACCCATCATCTGTTCAAGCCGGTCATGATCGGTCGCATTACCGACGACGGCCGAATCCTGCCGGTCTCGGTTACCGAGGGCCTGGTGCCGCCGGAGCCGTGGAGTCCGTGGCTCAAGCGTGCCGGCGCGCACGACCCGGCGGCGCAAATGCATCGGGCCCTCGCTTAACCGCGCGAGCGATCCTCGGTTGCGCGATCATATCTCGGTCGAAGCTTTGATTGGTCCGGCTACAGCGAGCTTTCGGGCCGCATCGGGGCCGATCTGATTTCGCCGCGTCGCGCGGCAATGCCCAATTCCAAGCTGTCGGCGATGCGATGCGCCCGCGCGATGAAATGCGCGGCTGCCCCCGGTGGACATAACTCGCGCGCCGTCATTGCGAACAACTCCAGCCAGCGATTGAAATGCGGCGTGTCGATCGGCAGCGTCAGATGCGCCGCCATCGGCTGACCGTGGTAGCGGCCGCTCATCAGCGCCACCGACGACCAGAAATCGCGCATCCGCGCAAAATGCGCCTCCCAGTCGCGAACCTCGCGCTCGAAAATGGGCCCGATCAGCGGATCGCGCCGCGCGCGGCCATAGAAGCCGCGCACCAGCCGATCGATCATGAGTTCGTCGATGCCGGTGCGGTCGACAATGTCGGCAACCAGCAAGCTCCGCCGCGCGGCGCCGTCATCCGCATTCACGCTCATGGCGACGCCGCTTCGTGCGCGGAAGCGGAGGGGTTGAACAGCAGCGACGACAGGGCCCGGTGCGGCTTGATCAGGTCGGCGAGCGTATAGCCATCCAAAACGTCCAGAAACGCCTCGGTCGCATCGCGCAAGGCGCCGCGCAGCACGCAGACCCGCTCGATCTGGCAATAGCCTTTGCGCTCCAGGCAGCCGATCACGTCGAGCCTGTCCTCGGTGTCCCGTACCACCTGCCCGATATTGATGTCTTGCGGATCGCGCATCAAACGGATGCCGCCATTGCGGCCGCGGACAGTATCGAGATAGCCCTTTTGGCCGAGATCGTTCACGACCTTCATCAAATGCTGCTTCGAAATGTCGAAACTTTGGGCGATGTCGCTGATGGTCGTCAGCTTGCCGCCATTGAGCCCGACCTGGATCAGCACCCGCAGCGCAAAATCGGTGTGAAGGGTGAGTCGCATCTTTTCATCTCCGCACGGCGGCATCCGCCCATCGCCAAGGCCGCTCGCGCCGCTGCACTTCCGCCGGGGCGGCGCGGTCGCTAGAATATGAATATAAAATACCTCTTTTATGAGGCGAGCAACCCTCCCCCGTCAGCGGGCGCCGGGAAGGATGCGTTCACCACGGTGCCGGACTTGATCCAGCGCAAGACGGCGCGGCGATTTTTCGCCTAGGAACGCCTCGACAAACACCCTGGAACGCTTCTAGAAATGGGGCGATCCAGTTCCAATATCTTCGACGACCGGCTTGTGCCGGGGACACCTGCCGATGAATTACCCCAGCAATCGCCCGACTATTGATTATCCCGGCTACTTCACCGGCGCGCTCGACCGGCTGCACGGCGAGCGGCGCTATCGTGTTTTTGCCGACCTCGAACGCATCGCCGGGCGTTTCCCGCACGCGGTGTGGCACTCTCCCGACGGGCCGAAGAACGTCGTGATCTGGTGCTCCAACGACTACCTCGGCATGGGCCAGCATCCCAAGGTGATCGGCGCCATGGTCGAGACCGCGACGCG
>JASHOX010000131.1 GCA_030038415.1 Xanthobacteraceae bacterium | reverse complement strand
ACGATAGGACCTTTGACTCGCGTTCCATGGCGTCTACACTTTGCAAAAGGGCACATTCCGTAAAACAAGCCCGCACATGGAGGAGCACGCTATGGCGACATTGACGTCCCAGGAGATCGTTCAGACGCGCGGATGGCCGCAGCGCTGGTGGAGACTCTTCAGCTTCGCATTCGCCTTCATGATGACGATGCAGATCGGCAAGCTCAATCTGTCGTTCATGTTCGTCGACCAGCCGTTCATGCAGCACTTCGGCCTGGCCGGAAAGCCGGCGCTGATCGGCGCGCTGACCGGCGGTTTTTTGATTACCTACGGATTCTGTGCGGTGCTCTGGGGGCCGGCAATTCATCGCTGGGGCGGGCGGCCGATGGCTGTCGTTGGCATACTCGCATGGGCCGCGATCATGATCCTCCACGCGTTTGCTCAAAGTTACGCGCAGCTCCTGGCGCTGCGTATCGTGCTCGGGTTCGTCGAGGCCTGCGCGATCCCGCTTCTCGCCTGGTTTACCGCGCACTGGCTCCCGTTCGATGAGCGGGCGCGCGGTCAAGCGCCGTGGACGACCGGGATCGGCATCGGCACGGTGATCACGCCGATCTTCGTGATCTGGCTGCTCAAGCAGATGCCGTGGGAAACGACGTTCTATATCTTTGCCGCGCTGCCGCTCATTCCGCTGGTCTTGCTGTTCTGGCTGCCCGACGATCCGGCAGCGGCGTCCGGAATGCCGGCATGGGAGATCGAAAGGATCAAGCATGGCACGTTGTCCAATCAGCTCGATGCGCTCCAGCTTCCCGAGAAGCGGGTGCACACATTCTTGCAGACGCTCTCGAGCTACCGCGTGTGGCTGATCGGGCTGATGGATCTCGGCGCGACGGCCGGATTCTACGGCCTCATTACGTTTGGGCCGGTCTATCTGGTGCGGATGCGCGGCTTTCCCGCGACCGACATGAGCTATGTCCTCTCGGCCGGGTCCCTCGTCGGCGCGGTGTGCGCAATCCTGTTTGCTATCGACTCCGACCGCCGGAAGCGGCGCGCGTGGTACGGCTTCGGTCTGTTCATCGCCGGCGCCATTTTCCTGACCGCGGAGCTGTTCCTGGCAAGCCCGGCGGCCGCCGCGGTTGCCTTGGCGCTCGCAAGCGCGAGCGCGACGCCGGCGCTCGTTATCATCTGGAGCCTGGCGCATTCCGTCGCCGAACGCACCACGATCGCGGCCACCGTGGGGGCGACGGCAGCCGTTGGCATCGGCTTGGCTGGCGTCATCAATGTTGTGATGGGAAGCGTCATTGCCGCGCAAGGCAACTATGCGGCCGGATTCCTGTTGGTTCTGCTCTTCTACGTCATTGCGGCGATCTCGGCGCTAATCCTCGCCTTGCAACGATATTAGCGATCGCGCCCGCATCAACACGCGCCGCACCCGGCGCGTGTTGGCGGCGTTCTTCGTTTGAGCGGGAGCATGATGCAGATGGTCAGTGCGCTCCCGTTGCCCCCACCGGCGATTGCGAGTCGCGGCCGCGGTGGAAATCCGGCAAGGGCGGCGGGCCCCAGACATTGGTCTTGCCCGCCACCCAGGTCTTCGGCCGCTGCGGCGTGTCGGCATGCCAGGGCCGCGGCTCGAAATAGCCGAGCTCCTCGTCGAGCATCTGGTCGAGCTCGCAGAAGAACTCGATGACCTGGTCGTCCGGATTGCGGTGATAGGTGGCGATGTTGTGGCCGGGGCCGTGGCGCAGCGGTCCCCAGATGATCGGGATCTTCTTTTGCCCGAACAGATCGCATGAGTTCTGCAGATGGATGAAATCCTTTAGCTCGAACGCCATGTGATGCATTTTGCTGGCGGTGCCGCGGATGAAGTTCACGGTGTGATGGTCGGCGTTGCAGCGCATGAAGACGAAGAAATCGTCGATCCAGTCGGACACCTTAAAGCCGAGCACCTTCTGATAAAACTCCGCCGTCTTCTGCGGATCGTCGACCACCCAGGCGACGTGGCCGAGCTTGAGCGGCCCGACGCCGTGGTGCTGCAGATGCTTGCCGAGATAGCTCCAGTCCTTGAACAGGGCGATGGTGGTGCCCTTGTTGTCCTTGAAAGTGAGCACCGGTCCGATGCCGGGCACGGAATCGTTGCGCAGTTCGCTGTTGATGCCGTCCTTTTGCAGCTCGCGGGCGAGCGCGCCGAAGTCGGAATCCGGCGCCACTTCGAACGACAGCATGCTGCAGCGTTCGCTGTCGCCTTTGTTGATCGCAATGGCGAGCTGGCCGATCTTGGTGGTGAGGAAGGCGCGATCCTTCTCGCGCTCGGCGAGCACGAGCCCCATCACCTCGGTGTAATAGTCGACGAGGCGCGGCAGATCCGGCGTTTCGAAGGTGGCGTGTCCGATGCGTCGTGGCTTGATCATTGTCTACTCCTGCCGCGTTTCCTGACTTTCTAGCCCAGAATCAATCACCACGAGTGCGCCAACTCAAGAGTATCAGCCCAGCCAATCGCGCCGGGCAGCCATTGCATGGCAGACTTGCCAAGCGCGCGGGATCGCGATTTGGTCGCGCCCTTGAGGATTGACCAA
>JASHOX010000130.1 GCA_030038415.1 Xanthobacteraceae bacterium | reverse complement strand
GCTGGAGCTCACCGCGCCGCGCCCCGACGAGCTGATCGTGCGCGTGGTGGCGAGTGGCATGTGCCAGACCGACCTGCACGGCCGCGACGGTTATTTCGCCAGCCCCTATCCCGCTGTGTACGGCCACGAAGGCGCCGGCGTGGTGCACGCAGTCGGCGCCGCGGTGCGCGACTTTGCGCCCGGCGATCATGTGGTGATGTCCTATCCGTGGTGCGGCGATTGCGACAATTGCCGCGACGGCGGGACCAATCATTGCCTGCACGGCCGCAAGCTGAAAATGGGCGGCACGCGCCATGACGGCTCGACGCTGTTGTCGAAGGCCGGCGCGCCGGTCTATAGCGCGTTTTTTCAGCAATCCTCGTTTGGCACGTTCGCGCTGACCCAGGCGCGCTGGGCGGTGAAGGTGCGCAAGGATGCGCCGCTCGAGCAGCTCGGCCCGCTCGCCTGCTCGGGCCAGACCGGGGCCGGCGCCGTGCTCAACGTCATGCAGCCCAGTCCGGGCGACGGCATCGCCATCTTCGGCGTCGGCGCGGTCGGGCTCTCCGCGCTGATGGCGGCGAGGATCTCCGGTTGCGATCCGATCGTTGCGGTGGACGTGCACGCGCATCGCCTCGCGCTTGCCCAGGAGCTCGGCGCCACCTGCACGATCGACTACAAGAGCTGCCCCGATGTCGTCGCCACCATCCGCAACCTCACCGGCAGCGGCGTGCGCTACGCGGCGGACACCTCCGCCGTGCCGGTGGTGCTGCGCCAGGCCATCGAAGCGCTGATGCCGGGCGGCAGCTGCGTGCTGCTCGGCAGCGCGCCCAAGGGCACCGATGCGTCATTCGAAATGCCGTTTTTGCAGCAGGGCCGTTCGGTGCGCGGCGTCGTGCAAGGCGATAGCGTGCCGAAAGAGTTTATCCCTAAGCTGGTCGACCTCGTCGTCGAAGGCAAATTCCCGATCGACAAGATGATCACGTTCTACGAATTGTCCGACATCAACCGGGCGGCGCAGGAATCTTCAAGCGGGAAGACGATTAAGCCGGTGCTGCGCATGCCGCACGCGTAGCCTCTCCTAATCGATGAGGTAAATCGGGCTTGACCAGGCTTGATGGCCGTCCGCCTGCGTTACCCGCACGTAGACGGGCAAATCGCTGCCGCCCTTGAACACGACATCGTGCGTCAGCGTCAGCCGCGGTTTCCAATCGGTTTCCGGCAAGCGATAGACGGTAAGCTTACGGCCGAGGCCGCCACCGTCAAACACGACCGTGTTATCGGCAAGATTGTGCAGATCGACCTCGCCCGATACGATATTGGTGTCGACGCGGAGCGAACCGGCGTGGGCGGTTTCCAGCCATAGATCGATGCCGGCAAGATTTCCGGTCGTCACCGACGTCCAGGCGAGCCCGGAGCCGGCAGCCGTTTCCTGCACTTTGCGCTCGGGGTTGAGAAAATTCACGGGCGCGAAGCGCACGATGCGATTGCCCGTCACCGCGAGCTTGCCTTGCCATACGGTCTCGCGCCCGCGTCCGCGATACTCGGCGCCCTGCCATAGCACCCGGACACGACGGCCAAGGTCGCCCGCCGCAAACGGCCGCGCCGATTGCACGACCTCCTTGCCATGAAGAACGTCGATGCGCTCAAGCGGCGCCGTTCCGATCGCCTCGACCGATAGCTTCATTGGTACGCCGTCGGGCCGAATAATGTCGCCCATCATCGCTTCGCGCACCGTGATTTGTTCTGCCGGTTCGATCTGCGGATCCTCCGAAAACCCGACAACGTCGCGCGCGAAGGTACCGCGCACGTCGAGGAACAATCGGGTCCCGGTGGTGCCGTAGTGGTGACGGCGGCGCAGCGCTTCAAATAGCGCGTCCCGCGTCAATTCGGGCATGAAATAACAGGACAACCCGCCGATAGCTCCAAAAGTTGAGGCGCCGGGCATAGTCGCGCCAGGACGGCCTTTGTGATCGTCGCTGTGGCACACCACGCCCACCCGAAAGCCTTTGTCGAACGCGTCATGAAGGAGCCATTCGAAGGTGCCCCAGGTCGAGTGGACCTCGACCGTGCGCTCGATACGGGCATCGTGAGCGTATTTTATATCGGCATAGCGTCCGCCCACATGTGCGATGACCCGGCAATCCTCCCCCGCCAGAAACTCGAACAGCTTGTCCGCCGTGTAGATCGCCTCGGTCGAGGTCGCTCCCTCGACCAGAATATGCGACGAGCGGCGAATGGGCCGGCCCTCGCGGCGGTAGAAAATATTGCGGTCGCCGCCCATGCCGGTATTGCCCGACCACTCGTAGCCGGGCAGGCAGACGAATTTGCCGGGCTGATCGAATTTCGCGGTCAGCGCGTTCAGCTCTTTCCAAAATCCGTCGGTGATCTGGAAATCGTTGCCTTGATGGCCGACCATGTCGACGAAGGCTTTGTCGCGGGCGTAGTGGAAATAGTCTTTCGCCGTTCCCATCCCGATAGTCTCGCCGCTCTGGCCGTGCAGATCGGCCCAATAACGCCGCAACGGCGCGGCAGTCGCGACCCGCAGCGGGTTGGCGCGCGCTGGCGGCAGGCCATCACTTGTGACCGTGATCTCTACGTCGCCGGTGTCCGCAGCGACGAGGTTTTCGATCACCCGCGGACCGTCGCCTTTTTTGACGGCGATGTTGTCGGGCAGTGCGCGCAGCGGGCGCGAGGAAGCGAGCTTCAGGACGCCGGCCGCATCCTCGGTCGGGTTGCCCCACATGTCTTCGGCGACGATGGCAAGCCGGAATGGCTCTCCCACGATCGCAAGGGACGGCAGAATCGCTTTCCATTTGACCGCCGGTCCCGGCACCAGATCGAAGACCGGCTGCTCCGGCAGCAAGCAGAATTCATAAGTGGCAAATGCGTCGACCGAGGTTTGCAGCAGCACGTTCTTTTCGACGTTGGTTTGCAGGCGCAGCCCCGGCGAGCCTTGCCGGCGGTCGCCGAGCCGAATGGTCAGCGTGTCGCCAGCGCGGAGATAGCCCCTGCCGACGCGAATAAGCACTGTATTGGCGTAAGGGCGGACATTGAGGCGGTCAAACCACACGTCAAGCTTAGCGCCATTGCTTGCTTCAACCGTAGCGAAATTCGGGGCGTCGGGCTTGCTGAACTGCGGCTTGCTCAAGTCCGAGGTGGTCCGCCACGACACTTTCACCATGCCGGTGTCGTCGATGCCGAACGTGCCGGCGGTATAGACCAGCACGAGCTCGGCGTAGGAGCCGGCAATGAACGGTCCTGGCGTCATAAGCTTGATGGCGCCCATGTGCTCGGGAAGATACTTGGAGAACGGCATGTGAATTGCTTGATCCTGAGAGCCGCAATGGAGGTCTTGCGTAGCGGTGGGAAAAGAGCCGATACCATATCCGTTGCCGAACGGAAAAGCAGAGGGTCATGGAATGCTGAAAGTACGTTTGGTTGTTGGCCTGCTCACCCTCGCGTTTTTGGCGCCGGCGGCACAGGCGGCGGATTGGCCGGCGCGTCCCATTCACTTTATCGTTCCATTTCCTCCCGGCGGTTCGACCGACGTCGCTGCGCGCGTCGTCGGCGATTATGTGTCGCGCTCGCTCGGACAGCAGGTTGTGGTGGAGAACAAGTCCGGCGCCAACGGCAATATCGGCATGGAATACGTGGCAAAAAGCGCACCGGATGGGTACACGGTTCTGATCGGAACCGATGCGGTCAGCGGCAATCCTCATATTTATCAAATGGACTTCGATCCATTGCACGACTTGGTGCCCGTCGTCGAACTGTCAACTCAGCCTATCGCCTTGGCGGCGCATCCTTCGCTTGGTGTCACAACACTCGCCGGGTTGACCGCTGAGGCAAAGCAACAGCCGGGCATGCGCTTTGCAACCGGAAGCGGAGTGGGTTCGCAACAGGCGATGGTGGCGCTTTGGTACGCACAGCTGGCCGGCATCAACCTTGTCCAAGTGCCTTACCGCGGTGGGGGAGAGGCGATCCACGATCTCATTGCGGGCAACGTCCAGCTCGGCTCGCTTGGAACGACTCCGCTCATTCCGTACTACAAGGCCGGTACGCTGGTCCTGCTCGCGCAATCGACCGCGACGCGTTCGCCGTCCTTGCCTAATGTGCCCACTTTCCAGGAAGCCGGCTTCAAGCAGCTTGTGATTGATCAATGGACGGGCGTATTCGTTCCCGCAGGGACCTCACCCGAAATCATCAAGCGGCTGAACGCGGCGGTGAATGCGGCTCTCGCCGACGCCAAGGTCCGCCAGAGTTTTGCCGATCAGGCACAGGCGCCTTCAGGCGGTACGGCCGACCAGTATGCCCAGATTGTGCGGGATGACTCCGACAAATTGGCGCGGCTGGTAAAGCAGCTAAATATCTCGGTGCAATAAAACGGCATTCATCTCTCCCCAGTGGGGAAAGGTGAAGCAGCGTCAACGCGCGAGCGTCAGCGGATGTCAGTCGTCGCCCGGCACCGCTTCGGGCAGTGAGTCGTCGTCCTCGCCGGAATAGGCGTGCGCGCGAACCTGCGCGTTCGCTTTGATCGAGCCGGTCACGCGCGGATCGCCGTAATGCCGTTCGGCATATTGCGCCCGCGCCCGCGCCGCGGCGACGTCGCCCGGCATCGCGCCCGGCTCGCAGATAAAGGGGCGGCCGGAGCGCCGCATCAGATCCACATGGATGTGATTGTAGTGATAGACGTTAGCGCCCGGCGCCAGCACGGTGGTGAAGTCCTGGCACGCCGCGCCCTGCACGTCGTGCAGGAAACCTTGCTCCTCCGGCGTGCCGTGCCAGCCGTATTGCACGCTGATCTTGTGGCCGTCGGCGAGGTCGAATTCGGCGATATCGAGCGCATTGCCGAAGGCGTGCTCGGAAATATGCGCGTTCGGATTGCCGTTCATGCCGCGGCAGGAATAGGCCGAGATTTGCTTGATCTCGACCACCGGCTGGCGAAACCATTTCATCGCCGCCGGTTGCACCGCTTCGCTGATCCAGCGGTCGAGCACCGACACGATCGGGCAGGCGAGCGTCGCCGGCGGCTGCACCTGCACCGGCTCGGCTGAGGCGGTGACCATCGGTGTGTTCGGGCCGAGCGGCGGCGGCGGCTCGCTCGCCGGCGGTTGGTCGGCTTGCGCCGGCAAACCTTGCTGATAAGGGCTTGGCGGATAACTTGGCGGATAACTTGGCGGATAACTCGACGGATAGCTTGGTGAATAGTTCGGCGCGTTGGGCTCGCCGTAATAAGGATGCGGCGGCCCGCCCGGAATGCCGACGTCGTCGTCCGGCGCTCCCGGCGGCCCGAGCGACAGCGGCTCGCCGACCTGCGCCGCCGGATAGGACTGTGGCGGCGGATAGGATTGCGGCGGCGGATAAGTCTGCGACGCCGGATAGCTTTGCGGCGAATAAGACTGCGGCGCGCCGGCTTGCATCGGCGGCAATGGCGACGACGAAACGGCGGACGCCGTGCCCGGCCATTGCCGCGGCATCGACGCATTGGGGATCGATCCCGGCGGCACCGGCTCGTCGTCGTAAGACAGCGGCGCGCTTTCGCCGAGCGCCGAAACGCGCAGCGGATAATCGATGCCGCAGGCACCCGGCCCTTCGATCGGCGCGATGCGCACGCGTCCCGCGGTGTCGTTGACCGCGCCGGAATTCAGGCACGACAGCTCCGCCTCGTGCCGCCACGGCTCGCGCTCGGCCAGCATGTAATGGCTGCAGCCGGCGACGGCGACCAGAGCGACGAGGACGAGGGAGCTGACGAGATACCAGCGAACTCCACGCGTCATCCGCGGACAATGCGAGGATTTCCGTTAAGGACTGCTCAATGATGAGCTGGCCATGCTGGCAGCAGTCCGTTAACCATGACCCCTTGATACGCGCGCAGCTTTCGGGCCACATCGCGGCAACCAAAGAGGGGATGGAATGCTTTCCGCGCTCGATCTGGCCCGCCGCATCGACGCCGGCGAATTAAAGCCGCGCGACGCGGTCGAGCTTTGTGCCGAGGCAATCGCTGCGCGCGAGAAAGAGGTGGGCGCCTTCGTCGCGCTCGATCTCGACGCGGCGCGCCGCGCCGCCGGTGCGCCGGGTCTTTCCGCCTTGCCGCTGCGCGGCCTGCCGGTGGCGTTCAAGGATATTTTCGACACCGCCGATCTGGCCACGCAATACGGCTCGCCGATCTATGCCGGCTACCGGCCGCCGGCCGACGCCGCTGCGGTGGTACTGACCCGCCGCGCCGGCGGCGTCATGCTTGGCAAAACGGTGACGACGCAATTTGCGTCGCTGGTGCCCTCGGCGACGCGCAATCCGCACAATCCTGCGCACACCCCGGGCGGCTCCTCGGCCGGCTCCGCCGCCGCGGTCGCCGCAGGCATGGTGCCGATTACCTTCGGCACGCAGACCGCGGGCTCGGTGATCCGGCCGGCCGCGTTCTGCGGCGTTGCCGGCTTCAAACCGTCGTACCGGCTGATCCCGATGGTCGGCGTCAAAGACGTATCCTGGCATCTCGACACCGCCGGCCTGTTCGGCGCCGGCGTCGCCGACGTGGCGTTTGCGGCTGCCGCCGTGCTGGAGCGCGATCTGCGCGTTGATCGCGCGACGCCGGCGGCGCCGCGCATCGCGTTCGCGCGCACGCATCTGTGGCCGAAAGCCGACGCGGCGATGCAAAAGGCGGTCGAGACCGCGGGCCGCATCGCCGCGGCGGCCGGCGCCAAGGTAACCGAAATTTCGTTGCCGCCGATTCTGGAAGATGCCTATGAGGCGCAATACACCATCC
>JASHOX010000129.1 GCA_030038415.1 Xanthobacteraceae bacterium | reverse complement strand
GGCGGCACTCATCGATGAATTTCGCCAGCGCCGGATTCTTGGCCGCCGCGGCCAGCGCCAGCGGATGATCCGGCGCCAGCGCCATGAATTTGGCGCCGAATAAGGTGTCCGGCCGCGTGGTGAAGATTTCGAGCTCGCTCTCGCCCTGCGGCGTCGTCTTTGCATCGAGCGCGAAGCGGATCAGCAGGCCTTCGCTGCGGCCGATCCAGTTCTTCTGCATCAGCCGGACCTTTTCCGGCCAGCGCTCGAGCGTATCGAGCGCGTCGAGCAGCGCTTGCGAATATTTGGTGATCTTGAACACCCACTGGCTCATCTCGCGTAGCTCGACCAGCGCGCCGGAGCGCCAGCCGCGGCCGTCGATCACCTGCTCGTTCGCCAGCACCGTCTGATCGACCGGATCCCAGTTCACCTTGCGCTTCTCGCGCTCGACGAGGCCGTCGCGCCGAAAATCGAGAAACATTTTCTGCTGGTGCTTGTAATAGGCCGGATCGCAGGTCGCGATCTCGCGGCTCCAATCGAGCGACAGCCCCATCGATTTGAGCTGTTTCTTCATCGCCGCGATATTGTCGTAGGTCCACGTCTTGGGATGGACCTTGCGCTCCATGGCGGCGTTCTCGGCCGGCATGCCGAAGGCATCCCAGCCCATCGGATGCAGCACGTTCATCCCCGTCGCGCGCTTGTAGCGCGCCACCACGTCGCCCATCGTGTAATTACGCACGTGGCCCATATGGATGCGCCCCGACGGATAGGGGAACATTTCCAGCACGTAATATTTCGGCCGCGGATCGTCGTTCTTCGTGGCGAAGATGCCGCGCTCGTCCCAGATTTGTTGCCAGCGCGCCTCGGCGTCACGGGCGTTGTAGCGGTCTGATCTTGCGGATTCGTCAGGCATTGGCGGGTTCTTTTAGAGCCCGCGCGCCGGATGGGGAAGAGGCTATTACTCCGCCGCCGCTAGCACCGTCTGCGCTGCGATGCGGGGGTGCTCCTTGGTGTAATCGTAAAGCACCCGCCCATAGGGCAAGGTGACGTCGGCGATGAAGTGATGGGCGCCGATGATGCGGCGGACCGGGAAGTCGGCGACCAGTTAGCCATGGTGCCGAGCGCGACTAGAACACGTCCGGCACGTACATATCGTCGGGGATCGGGCCGCGGTGATAATCCGGATTGCGCACGCGTGCCGGCAACACCACGGCGGGGTGCGCCACCGGCTGATAGGGAATCTGCGATAAGAGGTGACTGATGCAGTTCAGCCGCGCGCGCTTTTTGTCCACCGCGTCGACAATCCACCACGGCGCGTGCGCGGTGTGAGTGTGTTCGAGCATGTCTTCCTTGGCCTTGGTATAAGCCTCCCAGCGCTTGCGCGATTCGACGTCCATCGGCGAGAGCTTCCACTGCTTCAGCGGATCGTTGATCCGCATCATGAAGCGGAATTCCTGTTCCTCGTCGGTGATCGAGAACCAGTATTTGAGCAGCATGATGCCCGAGCGCACCAGCATCTGCTCGAATTCAGGCACGGAGCGGAAGAATTCCTGGCATTCGTCTTCCGTGCAAAAGCCCATAACCCGCTCGACGCCGGCGCGATTGTACCAGCTGCGGTCGAACAGCACGATCTCGCCGCCGGCGGGAAGATGAGCCGCGTAGCGCTGGAAGTACCACTGCGTACGCTCGCGTTCGTTCGGCGCGGGCAGCGCGGCGACGCGGCAGATCCGTGGGTTAAGGCGCTGGGTGATGCGCTTGATGACGCCGCCCTTGCCGGCGGCGTCGCGGCCTTCGAACAGGATGACGATCTTTCTTTTGTTGGCGGCAACCCAATCCTGCAGCTTGATCAGTTCGCCCTGCAGACGCAGCAGCTCGCGGAAATAGACCCTGCGGTCCATGCCGTGACCGGGCTCGTGGCCCTCGCCTTCCAACAATCGGCCGAGCCGCGCGTCGTCGAGCTCCATTTCGAATTCTTCGTCGAGGTCGTCGGCGATCTCGCGTTCCACCCGCTGCCGCAGTCCTTCCTTGGCCGCGGTGATCACCGCGCGGGAGGCCACAGTAGTGCGTCTGGCCTTGCTGGTGTTCTCTTTGCGCATTGCGAATAACCAGGCACGGCAGAATGGACGTGCGTTAATGACAGGACGGTGACCGATCGGCGAATTCGTGGTTTGGTAGCGAAACCTGCCAGAACCAGCGCCGGCGCCCTCTCGCGGCGCTGGTTCCTCCCAAGGGAAGCAATGATGCAATACACCACTCTCGGCCGTACCGGGCTTCGCGTCAGCGTCGCCGGGCTCGGCACCGGCGGCTTCTCGCGGATGGGGCTGAAATCCGGCAAGACCGAGGACGAAGCGGCCTGCCTCGTCCTCGACGCGGTCGAGCTCGGCGTCAACTTCATCGACACTGCGCCGCCCTACGGCACCGAAGGCGTTGTCGGCAAAGCGCTCAAATCCCTGCCGCGCGAATCCGTCGTGGTCGCGACCAAATCCACGGTTCACCGCAACGGCGAATGGTGGTCGCCGGAGCGCGTGGTGGCGAGCCTCGACAATTCGCTGCGCGTGATGGGCACCGATTATATCGACGTGTTCAATCTGCATGCCGTCGAACCGCAAATGTATGATTACGCGCTCAACACGCTGGCGCCGGCGCTCCTCGCGCAAAAAGAAAAGGGCAAGATCGGGCATATCGGGTTGACCGAGAACCCGATCGTCGATTTCACCAATGAAACACTCAAGCGCGCGCTGCAGGACGAGGTCTGGGAAGTCTTCATGGTGGGCTTCCACATGATGCATCAAGGCGCGCGGCAGAACGTGTTTCCGGTCAGCCGTGAGAAGGGCATCGGCACGCTGTTGATGTTCGCGGTGCGCAGCATTTTCGCCGATCCGCCGCGTGTCGCCCGTGAGATGAGGGCGCTCGCCGCCAAGGGCCTGGTCGAACCATGGCTCGGCGAGACCGACGATCCGCTCGGCTTTCTGGTGCACGAGGGTGGCGCCGCCGATATGATCGAGGCGGCCTATCGTTTCGCGCGGCATGAGCCGGGTGTCGACGTCGTGTTGTTCGGCACTGGCGACGCAGAACATCTGCGCAGCAATGTGGCCTCTCTGCTCAAACCGCCATTGCCGGCTGCCGACCGCGCCAAGCTCGCGGCGCTGTTCGGCCATCTTCAAGGCATCGGTCTCGATAGCCATCAAGGCCGCGGCCGATAGCCGCCGTTTTGGGAACACGCCGCGATCACTGGTTACTCCTCGTGATTTTCGCTCCAGCCGTTACAGTGGGCGCACTCGTGGCGGACATAGGCGCGTAAATCCTTGACCGGGCCGCCGCGCGGAATAACGAGATAGCATTTGTTCTTCGCCAGCCACGAGCAGGCATCGGCATGCACGCCCATATGCGCGCAGGCTCGCCGCGCTTCTGCCAGCGGCAGCACGCGCTCGATCATCGGCCCGGGATAAGGGTGATTGAAGCGCGGCGGCGGTTCGAGCACGTAGATCGGCATGGCAATCGAGCTTCAAACAAGTTCTTCGGCGATCCACTTCACGATCGAGCGGCGCGTGGGCGACCAGCCGAGCGCGGCCGCGGCTCGGCCGCGGACGCGGCTGTTGGAGCCGAGCGAATAGACCGCCATGGCGCGACCCCAGGCTGCGATGGCGTCTTCGGCCGGCCAGGATTGCGCGGTGCCGAGATCGAGGCGCGCCGCGATGATTCTGGCGATCTCGCCCAAAGCTTCTTCGCCGCTCTCGACATACATGAACGTGCCGGCCGGCGCTTTATCGACCGCCAAAACATAGAGCGCGGCGACGTCGGCGATATGCACGTTGGACCAACGATTGAGCCCGCGACCGATATAGCGCACGACGCCCGAGGTTCGGGCTTGGCGCACCAGCGCCGGGATCTGCACGCTCTGCGCTGGCGGCCCCAAGGCGGGGCCGTAGATCATGCTGTTGCACAGCACCACGGAGCGGACGGCGTGAGTATCTTGCGCGGCGAGCGCCAGCCGGTCGATGGCGACGCGCGCGGCTTTGTCGGTGACCGGTGCGATCGGCTCGCCTTCATGAAAGATGTGGTCGCACGGTTCGCCCATGGCGAGATCCGCGACGATGCTCGAGCCGCTGGAATGGATGAAGGCCTTGCCGGACCCGGCAAGCCCGGCGAGCAAAGCCTCGACGGCGCCGCGGTGATCGCTTGATGCGGCATTGACGACGGCGTCGGCGGCGCACGCCTCTTCGCGCAACAGCGCCACGTCGTCGAGCGAGCCGATCACCGGCTCGATGCCATGCGCAGCGGCCGCATCGGCCTTGGTCCGATCGCGAACGAGGCCGCGAACCCGATGGCCCGCGGCGATCAGCGCCACCGCCGCCGCGCCGCCGATATAGCCGTTTGCGCCGGTGAGGAAGATTTGCATGGGGCGTTCCTCCAAGGCCTCCCCTACGCACGTGGGTGCAGGCGCGTCAAATCGTTCTCGCGGCGCGACTGAGCGTCCGAGCTTTGCCAACGCATTTCACGAAGCTCCCCGAACGGCAGCGGGGAGTGGAGCGCCGGGAGGCGCCATAGTCGTGGCCGCGCCACAGAACGATCCGCTCACGCGAACCGCCTGCTTCGGGCGCGCGGCGCCTCCCGGCGCTCCACCCGCGGCTCCGCCGTGATGGCCGGCCCGCCACGGCTGCGAACCGCACTCGCTGCAGTGATCGGCCTGCCTCCGGCCGGACGGCGTCCGCTCGCTGCGCGAGATTTTGATTCGCGGCGAATGTACCCGATTGAGGGACACACGTCAAGCTTAGGTCTCCATAGTGGTGACAATGCGCCATGACACACCGTCGCCCATGCGATACGCGAATAAGGGTCGAGCGGTACCGCAACTAGAGCGGGCATAAATCTACTGTTTATTAATGCTAAGGGCTGGGAGAGACTGCCAGAATACATTATTCTCTACTTTTAGTTGCGATTTAACGCAATCTTGGTGTGTAAATGCGCAGATTTACCTACCGCAGTGAGCGAGGACACCGGCTCGACTGCAAATTGGAATCATAGGCTGCAAAGGGCGCCGCGTCTTGCGGCGATGTCATGGTCCAGGATCAATCGCTTATCGCCGAATTGGAGAGCGCGATCGAGAGCGGCTCCAAGGACAAGCGCGTCGATGCTTTGCGGCGCATCACCGACCTGTTCGTTGCCGACGCCGACCGTCTCAGCGATCAGCAGATCGACGTGTTCGACGACGTCTTGAGCCACCTGATCAAGCGCATCGAAGGCCGCGCGCTGGCGGAATTCAGTCAACGTCTCGCACCGGTGAATAACGCGCCGCTCGACGTGGTGCGGCAGCTCGCCCGGAATGACGATATTGCGGTGGCGGCGCCGGTTCTCACTCAGTCACGCCGTCTCAGCGATCACGATCTGATCGACATCGCCAACACCAAGGCCCAGGGCCATCTCTTGGCAATCGCAACCCGCTCGCAGATTGCGCCGAAGGTAACGGATGCGCTGTTAAATCGCGGCGACCAGCAGGTCTTCCATAAGCTTGCCGGGAATTCCGGCGCCAACTTCTCCGACAGCGGCTTTGCGACGCTGGTGCGCCATTCGGAGCGCGACGAAGGTCTCGCCGAGGCGGTCGGACTGCGGCTGGATGTGCCGCTGAAGCTGTTCCGCGAGCTGCTGCTGCGCGCCACCGAGGCGGTGCGCAATCGCCTGCTCGCTTTGGCCGGCCCCGAAAGCCGGGACAAGATTCAACGCGTCCTCACCGCGATCTCGGAGGATGCGCAGCACGAGGCGGGCTTTCAAAGCGAGCACGATTATGCCGAGGCGCATGCCCGGATGACGGCTCTGAAAAGCAAAGGCGAATTCGACGAAATGGTGCTGTTCAAGGCCGCCAAAGCCAATCATTACGCCGACGTGATCGCGGCGCTGGCGCTGCTATGCGGGGCGCCGATGCCGCTGGTGGAAAATCTTTTGCAGAGCGAACATCGGGAAGCGTGGGTGATCCCTTGCAAAGTGGCCGGCTTGGATTGGTCGACGGTGCGCGTGATCCTGAGTTGCCGTTCGCTGGGGCGCGCGATGACGGACCAGATGCTCGATGCCGCGCGAGCGGATTACCACAAGCTGTCGCAGACGAGTGCCGCCAGAGTGCTCCGATTTTGGCAGGTCCGGCAGACCGTTTCGAAAGAAGGCGCCGGCCCGGTCAAGCTGTCATCGCCCGCAGCATAGTCCCGGACGCTTGAGCGGTCGGAGCCAAAGCACCCTCAGGACAGATGCGCCCCGAATATCGCAAGAATAGACGTCGTTTCATTTTGCACGGGGCGAGAATCGTCCTCGCCGATGGTTCCGTGCTCGAAGATTGCCGGATCATCGACATTTCCGGTACCGGCGCGCGCCTTGAGGTCAAGAATCTTGATGCAGTACCGGACCAATTCGTCTTATTGCTTTCCTATGATGGGCATTTGCGTCGTCAATGCTCGGTGGTTTGGCGATCTGAGACGACAATCGGCATAGAGTTCATTCAGTCCGACCTGAATTCGACCTGAATTGCTTTCTTTCGGACGCAGGCGAGCACCTGCCTTACTCGCCCGCAAGCGCGGCAAACTCCAATAATTTCCGAGCCTTGAATTAATGGAGAATGTCATGGCCGCCCGCATAGCGGCGATTGCCGACGCCAAACGCAAGGCGGAGCTTTACGCGCAGGGCGCAGGGCTGAGCCTCGGCGCCATCGGCTGGCTCGTCGAAGATTCGGCTTACACGCCGCCCGTGTTTTTGGGTGCCATGCGCGCGGCGCCCGATATAGCGCCGGCACCGATCGCCGCCGGCGAGGATACGTTGCACGTGAGAGTGACGGTGGGCTTCGACATTGTACATTGACCGCGCATCCGCAACGCACCAAGCTCGTCAAACAAGACCGACGGAACGCTCACCCTGCGTCACGGCGTGGTCATGGAAATCCGCGATGTGTCCTCAGCGGCCGCGCGGCCGAAGGCGTTCATGCAATTTAGGCGACGAGACGGCGAATGTTTCCCATTCCCAAAAGTGTTTTTCTGACCCGCGGTATCGGCGTGCACCGCCACCTTCTCAATGCCTTCGAATATGCGCTGCGCGACGCCGATATCGAGCAACAGAACCTGGTGACCGTCTCCTCGATTCTGCCGCCGGGTTGCGAGCTGATCACGCCCGCCGCCGGGATCGCCACCTTAAGCCCCGGCGAGATCACGTTCTGCGTCATGGCGCGCGCCGAAACCAACGAGCGGGGCCGTCGCATCGCCGCCGGCATCGGTCTGGCCCGACCCAAGGATCCGGCTCGCTATGGCTATATCTCGGAACACCACGCCTTCGGCATGACCGAACCGGAGATCGGGGATTATGTCGAGGATCTGGCGGCAACCATGCTGGCGTCCACGCTCGGCATCGAGTTCAATCCCGATGCGGCCTGGGACGAACGCAAGCGTGTCTATGAAATGAGCGATCTTATCGTCGACAGCCTTTCGGTGACGGCGGCGGCCGAAGGCGCGGCCAATGGCGATTGGACCTGCGCGGTCGCCGCCGCGGTATTCCGATTTGCGAGTCCTGCCGCAAACTCGTCTGCAGCCGGGACGCCAACGCAGCCATGACCGAAGCGGCGACCGGGGTGGCGACCTATGCGATCCCGCCGACATTTCTCGGCATCGCCCGGCGCGACCGCGCGGCGCCGATCTGCGTTGCCGGAATTCCGCTCGATCTTGGCACCACCAATCGTAGCGGCGCCCGTTTCGGACCCGGCGCCATTCGCCATGCCAGCCGGATGCTGGTGGATGGCGCTCATCCGCTGCACTGGGTCGATCCGACACAGCTGCCGGTGGCCGACATCGGCGACTTTGCCATTGCGTTGGGTGACCTTGCCGGCAGCCTGGCGCTGATCGAGGAAGCGGCTTCGGGTATTGACCATCTCATCGCGCTCGGCGGCGATCACAGCATCACGCTGCCGCTCCTTCGCGCGCTGAAAAAACGCCGCGGCGCGCCCGCGCTCATTCACTTCGACGCGCACGTCGATACCTGGCCCGACAATTTCGGCCAGGCCTATGCCCACGGCTCGGTGTTTTATCACGCGATCGAGGAAGGCCTGGTCGATCCGCGCCGGATGATCCAGATCGGCGTGCGCTCGCCGGTGCCGCGGGCGGTTCACGATTGGACCGCGGCACGCGGCGTCGTGGCGATCGCGGCGCAAAGCGTTCATGAGACCGGCCCCGCCGCCGCGGTCGAACGCATCGTCGAGGTGATCGGCGACACGCCGGTCTACCTCAGCCTCGACATCGACGTGCTCGATCCGGCCTTCGCGCCCGGCACTGGCACGCCGGAGATCGGCGGCTTGGCAAGCTGGCAGGTCCAGGCGATCCTGCGGCGGCTTTCGCGCCTGCACTTCGTCGGCATGGACCTGGTCGAAGTCGCGCCGGCTTACGACACCGCCGAGATCACCGCGCTCGCCGGCGCGACGCTCGCCTGGGAATATCTCTGCCTGCTTGGCTTGCACCGCTGACGCGGCGTCCCGCCGGGCCGTGCTACAGACCCTTGTCGACGATCGAAATATCCTTGCTGTCCTGATACGCCGGGTGCTTCCAGCCGTTCTCGTCGTAATCGGCCATGCAGCGCTCGACCAGCGCTTCCATCTGCTTGAGCCGACCGGAGAACTGCGCCTGCTGCAGCTGGAACACGCGGATGAGCTCGTGGCTGCCGGAATAGTTCATCTCGTAGAGCTCGTGGCGGGCGCCAAATTCGGTGCCGATGGCGTCCCACAACAGCTTCATGATCTTGATGCGCTCCTTGTAGTCGATGCCGTTCGAGCCGCGCACATATTTGGCGAGATATTTGTCGACGTCGGGATTTTTGAAATCGAGCGCGTGCGACGGCAGATAGATCAGTCCGGAGGCGACCACCTTCTCGACGATGTTGCGCACCGCCGGATAGGCCTCCGTCATGAACAGCCGGTACGTCGCCGAGCCGCGTGAGTTTGGCAGCACCGCGCCGTTGACCCACGGCTCGGGATTACAGGCCATGGCGTCGGTCAGCGACCAGAACAGGTTGCGCCAGCCGATCACTTCGCCGATCTGCGCCTGCACGCCGCGGAACTCTTCGACGCCGGTGGCGCGCGCGGCCTTGTAGAGCAGCCCGGCGATGAAATCGAGCTTGACGCTGAGCCGGGTGCAGCCCTGCATGGTGAAGCCGTTGAAGAAACCCGACTTCGGATAGAAATTCTTCAACCGATCGATGTCGCGGTGGATCAGCACGTTCTCCCAGGGGATGAACGCATTGTCGAACACGAAGATCGCGTCGTTCTCGTCGTATCGCGAAGTGAGAGGGTAGTCCCACGGGGACCCTGTAGCCGCGGCGGCCATTTCATAGGACGGCCGGCAGATCAATTTGATGCCCGGCGTGTTCATCGGCGCGATAAACATCACCACCATTGCCGGATCGTTGATCTCCTGGCCCATGTTCTGGCCGAGGAAGTTGTAATTGGTCAACGCCGAATTGGTGGCGACCACCTTGGCGCCGGAGACATAGATGCCGGCGTCGGTCTCTTTCTGGATGGTGATGTAGACGTCCTTGACCTGCTCGACCGGCTTGTTGCGGTCGATCGGCGGATTGACCAGCGCGTGGTTGAGGAACAGCACCGCTTCCTGGCCGCGCTTGTACCAGGCGCGGGCATTGTCGGCGAATTTGCCGTAGAACTCGGCATTGGCGCCGAGCGTGTTGAGGAACGCGGCCTTGTAATCGGGGCTGCGGCCGAGCCACCCGTAAGTGACGCGGGCCCAGGCGGCGATGGCGTCGCGCTGCGCGATCACGTCCTCGCGCGACTTCGCCACTTTGAAGAATTTCATCGTATAGCCGCCGGAGCCGGTATCGGTCGGCGCCGTGAGCACGTCCTTCGTCGCCTTGTCGTGCAACGCGTCATAGAGCAGCGCCACCGAGCGGGCCGAATTGCGAAACGCCGGATGCTCGGTGACATCCTTGACCCGCTCGCCGTAGATATAGACCTCGCGGCCGTCGCGCAGCGATTCCAGGAACTCGGCGCCGGTGAACGGGCGCTTCTTGTCGGCGATCAGGTCTTCGGGATGCAGGGGCATGTTATCCTCCATTGTCCTCCCGGCCGCGCTTGCCCACCAGCACAATCATCAGCATACTGACGGTTATTGGTCAGTGTACAGACAGCCTGCCGCCCGCGTCAACGATTGGAAGCCGATGGCAAAAGACGACAGCCGCCTTACTGACATGCCCGGCCATCTCATTCGCCGGCTGCAGCAGATCGCTTTCGCCTTGTTTCTCGATCAGGCCAAGGCGCTCGATTTCACGCCGGTGCAATATGCCGCACTCTACGCCGTCGGCAACAATCCGGGCATCGACCAGACCGCGCTGTGCAATGCCGTCGCGCTCGATCGCTCGACCATCGCCGACGTCGTCGGCCGCCTGGAAAAGAAAGGCTTGATCACGCGAAGGAGCGGCGCCGCGGATCGGCGCACCAAGTCGCTGACCATCACGCCCGCCGGTCGGCGCCTCTTGTGCGACATCGAGCCAGCGGTGCTTGAGACACAACGCCTGATCCTGGCGCCGCTCAAGCCCGGCGAACGCAGCATCTTCATGCAGATGCTGACGCGGCTCGTGCATCTGAACAACGAACGCAGCCGCGCGCCATTGCGGCCGAAAGAAAGCCGGCTGCGGCGAAGCGAGCGGCGGCAATCCCATCCCGTCATGTCCCGCGAAGGCGGGGTATCCGGTAGTCGTCGACGCTATGGCGGGCCGCAGTGATTACTGGATCACCCGCTTGCGCGGGTGATGACGGCTTCAGGTCGCCTTCGCGCGCTGGCAGGCTTCCCAGATTTTCTGCGCAGTGGCCGGCATGTCCAGATGCGCGCCGGCGCCGTTGGGGATGGCGTCGGCCACCGCGTTCATCACCGCCGCGATCGCCGCCGTGGTGCCGGCCTCGCCGACGCCCTTGACGCCGAGCGGGTTGGTCGTCGCCGGCGTGTTGTGCAGGGCATCTGACAAAGGCGGCATGTCTTCTGCGCGGGGCATGGCATAGTCCATGAACGAGCCGGTGACGAGCTGCCCGGAATCGCCGTCATAGACCGTGCGCTCCATCAGCGCCTGGCCGAGGCCGGAAGCCAACGAGCCGTGCAGCTGGCCTTCGACGATCATCTCGTCGAGCGGGAAACCGCAATCGTCGACGGCGGCATAGCGGACGATGTCCATATGCCCGGTCGCCGGATCGATCTCGACTTCGGCGATATGGACGCCGTTGGGAAACGTCTGCGGCGTGTCGGTCACCTGTTTGGTATCCAAATCCTCGGCGATTTCGCCGCGCTTTTTCATCTCGGCGGCGCGGGCGGCGACCTCGAACAACGAGACGCTGCGGTCGGTACCGACCACTTCAAACGCGCCGTTGCGGTAGCCGATGTCGCCCTCGCCGGCTTCGAGCATCGCGGCCGCGATGGGCTTGCCCTTGGCAACGATCGCCTCGACCGCTTTAAGCACCGAATGACTGACGGTCATGCCGGAGCGCGAGCCGACCGAGGCATAGCCCGGCAGCTCGTTCGCCGAATCGCCGTGCCGGTGCGGAATTTTTTCTGGCGCAATGCCGAGCTGTTCGCCGATCAGCTTCGAAAATACCGTGGCGTGGCCCTGACCGGTGTTCTGCACGTTGAGCCGGAACTGCAAAGTTTCGTTGCCGGGAAATTCCAGCAAAGCGCTTTCGGTCGGCGTACCGCCGGCATGTTCGAGCATGCAGCAGATGCCGAGGCCGCGATATTTGCCGCGCTTTTGCGCCTCGCGGCGGCGCTGCTTGAAGTTGCCGTAATCGGCGAGCTCCAGCGCCTTATCGAGGATCGGCTCGAAGTCGCCGGAATCGATCACGGTGCCGACTTGCGTCTTGTAGGGAAATTTCCGGCACAGGTTGCGCCGCCGCAGTTTCACCGGATCGATGCCGGTAACACGCGCCGCCTCGTCCACTACGCGCTCGAGCGCATAAATCGATTCCGGACGGCCGGCGCCGCGATAGGGCGCCGTCGGCAGCGTGTTGGTGTAAGCGCATTTCACGCCGATATCGACCTTGGGAATGTCGTACATGCCGGGCAAGCATCGGGTGAAGGACAGCGTCGGGATGTTGGCGCCGATGGCGCCGAGATAGGCGCCCATATTGCCGACGCTGCGGATGCGCAGCGCCAAGAATTTCCCTTTCTCGTCGAGCGCCAGCTCCACGTCCGAATAGATGTCACGCGCCTGATTGTCGGACAGGAAAGCTTCCGAGCGGCCCGACATCCAATGCACCGGACGATTGAGCTTCTTCGCTGCTGCGAGCAGCGCCATGTATTCCGGATAGGCCGAGGTTTTCAGCCCGAACGCGCCGCCGACGTCCTCGGTAATGACCCGCAGCTTCTCCTTCGGCCAGTTCATGATGCCGAGAACGTTGTCGCGCATGGCGCCGGCGCTCTGCGAGCAAGTGCGAAGCGTGAACGCGTCATGCGCGGCGTCGTAGGTCGCGGTGGCGCCGCGCGGCTCCATCGAGGCGACGCAGAGACGCTGATTCATTTCGCTGATGCGCGCGATGTATTTGGCCGAGGCGAATATGCGTTCGACCTCGGCGGCATTGGCGGCGGGATCGGGCGCCGGCCCCGGCCAATCGACCGCGAGATTATTGGGCGCCTCCGGCCAAATCTGCGGCGCGCCGTCTTTGAGCGCGTCGCGCGCGTCGGTTACCGGCGTCAGCGGCTCGTATTCGACATTGACGAATTCGCCGGCGTCCTGCGCGGTGAGCGCGCGCTCGGCGACGACCATGGCGACCGCTTCGCCGATATGCAGCACGCGGTCCTTGGCCAGTGCCGGCCGGTGGGTGACGATGAGCTTTGATCCGTTGCGGCCCGGCAGCGGCGGATGCCGCGAAATATTGCCGATACCCTCCATGTCGGCCGCGGTCAGCACCGCGATGACGCCGGGCACGCCCGTGGCGCCGGATGCATCGACGCTGACGATGCGGGCAAAAGCATGCGGCGAGCGCACGAAATAGGCATAAGCCTGGTTCGGCAGCGGCGCATCGGCGACATAGCGCCCGTGGCCGCGGACCAGAACGTCGTCCTCGACGCGGCCGTGGAAGGAATGGGTAGTAGCGTCGGTCGTGGCGTCCATGCTGGGTTCCGGGGATGCTTTGACTGGGCGTTGCGGCAGCCCTTATAGCCGAAAGTGGCGCCGGAAAACCCGTCCCCCCGAAGCATCCTTGAACGGCCCCGCCTGCATATCTTGCATGCTTCTTCGGCTTATGCGCAAAACACGGCGCGCCAGCCCCGGGAGCGAAAATGACCCGCACCATCGACACCCATACCCACATCCTTGCCGACGCGACCATCAAGCTCCTGCAACGGGAGATTCCGAAGCTCGGGTTGAAGCTCAGCGCTTACGACGACGAGAACTCGGTGATCGAGGTCGCCGGCGTGCCGTATCGGCCGTTTCCGCGCGGCGGCCATGATGTCGAGCGCCGCTTCAAGGACATGGACGCGGCCGAGGTCGATATGCATTTGCTCTCGGTGTCGCCGCAGACCTGGCTGTACAATCAAGAGCCCGCGGTCACCGCCGCGGCCGCGACGATCCAGAATGACGAGATCGCGCGGCTTTGCCGCGAGCATCCCGACCGCTTCGCCGGCATCGCCACGCTGCCGATGCAGGCGCCCGAGAAGGCGGCCGGCGAACTGCGCCGCGCCATGACCAAGCTGGGACTCCATGGCGCGATGATCGCATCGAACGTCAACGGCAAGAATCTCGACGATCCGAGTTTTGAGCCGGTCTGGGCGGCGGCCGCAGAGCTCGACGCTTTCATGGTCATCCATCCCGGCAATGTCGCCGGCACCGACCGCCTGCGCTCCTATTATCTCAACAACCTGATCGGCAATCCGCTCGACACCACCATTGCCGCCGCCTGCCTGATCTTCGGCGGCGTGATGGAGCGCTATCCCAAGCTCGATTTTCTGATGGTGCATGCCGGCGGCTTCGTGCCCTATCAGGGCGGGCGCTGGGTGCACGGCTGGGAAGTGCGGCCGGAGCCGAAACTGCATCTGAAACATTCGCCGCAGCGCTATCTCGACCGCTTGCGTTACGACACCATCACCCACGCCAAGGCGCCGCTTGAGTTTCTGATCGGCTCCGCCGGCGCCGACCGCGTGTTTCTCGGCAGCGACTACCCTTACGACATGGGCACCGGCGAATGCGTGCGGCAGGTCAAGGCAGCCAACATTTCCGCGGCCGACCGCGACAAGATTCTGGGCGCACACGCGGCGGCGATCCTGAACAAGAAGCGCGCGCCGGCGGCGGCGAAGTGACAGCGCTATGGACGACCGGACAAATCTGCTGCGTATTCCCGCACGCGCCACGCGGGCGCTGATCGCGGATTGCTTCGTCGCCGCCGGCTTGCGACAGACCGATGCCGCGCGTTGCGCCGAGCTGATGACCGAAGCCGATCTCACCGGCGCCGACGGCCACGGCATTTTCCGGCTGCCGCAATATGTGCGCCGTCTCAACGCCGGCGGCTTCAACAAGCAGCCGAATATCACCGTGACCAAGACCGCGCCGGCGACCGCACTGGTCGATGGCGACAACGGCATGGGCCATCTGGTCATGTCGCGCGCCACCAACGAAGCGATCGCGATCGCCCGCGAAACCGGCGTGTCATGGGTCGGCGTGCGCCGCTCCAACCATGCCGGACCGGCCGGGCTGTATGCCGAAATGCCGGCGGCCCACGGCATGATCGGTTTCTATGCCGCGGTCGCCAACGCTAATCACATGGCGACCTGGGGCGGCGCCGATCTCCTCCTCGGCACCAATCCGCTCGCCATCGGCGTGCCGTCGGGCGACGCCCCGCTGGTGTTCGACATGGCGACCTCGATCGTCGCCTATGGCACTGTGAAGAAATACGCGCTGCGCGGGCTGACCATGCCGGAGGGCTGGTTCGTCAAACCGGAGACTGGCGAGGCCATTACCGATCCGGCAAAGTCGCACGAAGGCATTCTGCTGCCGATGGGCGAATACAAGGGCTCCGGCCTCGCTTTGATGATCGGGCTCCTCGCCGGCGTGCTCAACGGCGCCGCGTTCGGCCGCGACGTCGTCGACTTCAACGCCGACGATGCGAGCGAGACCAACACCGGCCATTTCATGATCGCGGTCGACATCGCCCGCTTCGTGCCGCTTGCAACATTCACCGCCGAGGTCGATCGCCACGTGCGCGATTTGCGCGCCTCGAAACGCCTGCCCGGCGTCGAAACCATCCGCCTGCCCGGCGACCGCCGCGCCGAGTGCCGCGCCGAGCGCCTGCGCGACGGCGTGCCGATCGCGGCGCAGCTTCTGGCGCAGCTCGACAAGCTCGCGGCGGAGCTGAAAGTAAAGCCGCTGCGCGGGCGTTAAGCGCGACGCCAAGTCACAATGGGCCACAACAGGTGGGAACTTGACTTGGCTCCGCCAGCCGACCAGTCTTTGCGCGAAAGCCCACAAATACCGCAGCGGAGGCAACGCATCATGGTGTTGACCAAAAGACAGCTGACCAAAAGACAACTGATTTCCTCGGCGGCGGCGGCCGGCTCGGCGGCATTGCTGGCGCCGGTGCGACGCGCCAAGGCCGCCCTCGACAAGATTTCGGTCGCGGTCATTCCCATCGCCGATTGCGCGCCGATCTATCTCGGCAAGGCCAAGGGCTTCTTCGCCAAGCAGAATCTCGACGTCGAATTGTCGACGCAGGGCGGCGGCGCCGCCATCATCCCGGGCGTGCTGTCCGGACAATTGCAATTCGGCTTCAGCAACGTGCCGTCGCTCCTGATCGCACAGAACAAGGGGCTGAAATTCGTCGGCATCGCGCCCGGCGTCTCCTCCACCGGTATCCGCGGCAACGACTTTTGCGCGACCCTCGTACCCGGCGACAGCCCGATCAACAGCGCCAAGGACCTCACCGGCAAGACCGTCGCGGTCAATAATCTGAACAATATCGGCGAGGTTGCGGTGCGCGCCGGCGTGAAGGCCGCCGGCGGCGATCCAAAAAGTCTGAAGTACATCGAGGTGCCGTTTCCCGACATGCCGGCGGCGCTTGCCGACCATCGCATCGAGGCTGGATGGATGGTGGAGCCATTCGTCACCATCGCGCGGTCGCGCGGCGACAAGGTCGTAGATTGGCCGTTTGTCGCCATTGCGCCGAAGGCAATGATCGCGGTTTATTTCGCCTCGGTGCAATACGCCAATGCCAACCCCGACATGGTCAAACGCTTCAAGGCCGCGATCACCGAGTCGCTCGCCTACGCCGATTCCCATGCCGACGAGGTTCGCCAGATCATTCCGACCTATACGCGCATCTCGCCCGAAATCGCCGCCAAGATCGTTCTGCCGATATGGCCGCCCAAATTTAACCTCGTCTCGGCCCAGGCGATGGCCGACGACGCGCTCGAGAACGGGCTGATCAACAAAAAGGCGGACGTCGCGGCGCTGCTGCCTTCTTAGCCTATGCAAGCGGCACCAGCGCCCAAAGTGCGGGCCAGGCTTACGGCCCGCACTTTTATTTGGCTGCAGGGCGTCGGCGGCCTTGTCGGATTCGCCCTGCTGCTCGAGATCGTGCCGCGCAGCGGCATCATTTCGCCGGATTATCTGCCGCCATTTTCCACCATCATGGTCGCGCTATTCAAGGAAATGACGACGGCGACGTTCTGGACGGCGCTGAGCGACACCTTGGAGGCCTGGGCGACCGGGCTCGTCATATCGGTCGTCGCCGGCGTGGTGATCGGCATCGCCATCGGCAGTTCGCATGTCTTGCGCGCACTGACGCACTCGACCATCGAATTCCTGCGTCCGATTCCGTCGGTCGCGCTGATTCCGCTTGCCGTGCTGCTGTTCGGCTCGCAAATCCAGTCGACACTGGTGCTGGTGGTCTATGCCTCGTTCTGGCAGGTGCTGATCCAGGTGCTGTACGGCGTGCAGGACGTCGATCCGGTGGCGCGGGAAACCGCGCGCTGCTACGGGCTCGGCGCCTGGGCGCAGATCCGCTACGTCACCTGGCCGACGACGCTGCCTTATCTGATGACCGGCATCCGCTTGGCGGCAGCGGTGGCGCTCATTCTCGCCATCACCAGCGAAGTCGCGATCGACACCCAGGGTCTAGGCAAGGAGATCACTGACACCGAGTCCGGCGGCGCCGTGGCGATCATGTACGCCTATGTCGTCGCTGCCGGCATCATCGGCGTCATCGTCAACCTGGGGGCGCGAGCGCTGGAGCGGCGGGTGCTGGCGTGGCATCCCTCGGTTCGCCTCGATGCAGCGGAGGCCGGCGCATGAAAAATCTGATACCGCCACTGCCGCGCCGTGTCGCGATTGCGCTTGCGCTGCCGGTGGCGCTGATCGCCGCGTGGTGGATCGGAAGCGCGGACAGCCAGAGCTTCTATTTCCCGCCACTGCAGACAATCCTGCACACCTTCGGGAAGCTATGGTTCTCGTCGAAGGCATTGTCCAACATCGTACCGAGTCTGTGGCGCTTCTCCGTCGGCTATCTCGCCGCGGCCCTTTTGGGCATAGCCGTCGGCGTTCCGGTCGGCGCCTCGCGCAACTTGCGCAACGTGCTTGAGCCGGTGCTGGAATTCCTGCGCGCCATTCCGCCGCCGGTGCTGGTGCCAGTGCTGATCCTGTTCGCCGGGCTGGGCAACGAGATGAAGGCGCTGGTGATCGTGTTCGGCTGCATCTGGCCGGTGCTGCTCAATACGGTTGCCGGCGTGCGCGCGCTCGACGAAGTACTCGCCGAGACGGTGCGCAGCTACCGGATCGGCGCGCTCTCCCGGCTGTGGCATTTCGTGCTGCCGGGGGCGAGCCCGCAGATTTTCACCGGGCTCCGCCAATCGCTGTCGATCGGTATCATCCTGATGGTGGTGAGCGAGATGTTTGCCGCCAGGGACGGCATCGGCTTCGTGCTGGTGCAATATCAGCGCACCTTCGCGATCCCGGAAATGTGGAGCGGCATCATTCTGCTCGGCATCATCGGCATCGCCCTGTCGCTGATCTTTCGCGCGATTGAGACCTGGCTGTTGGGCTGGTATCACGGCCTGCGCCAATCGCAGCGGGCCGGTTGAGCAAGATTTGAGGGACCGATGGATCGAGCAGTCAAGCCCATGCTCGAAGTCAACGGGCTGCGCAAGGTCTACGAGGATGCGAGCCGCACCGTCGAGGCGATCCGCGACGTCAGCTTTTCCGTCGGCCAAGGCGAACTCGTCTGCATCGTCGGGCCCTCGGGCGCCGGCAAGACCACGCTGCTCAAATGCATTGCCGGGCTGCTGGCGCCGACCGCCGGCGGAGTCGTCGTGGAAGGAACCCCGGTCGCCGGTCCGCCGCCGGCCATGGCGGTGGTGTTCCAGGAATACGGCCGCAGCTTGTTTCCGTGGATGACCGTGCACGACAACGTGGCACTGCCGCTCAAGCAGAAAAAGATGCCCGCCGAGCGGCGCGAGGAACTCATTCGCGATGCGCTCGCCGCGGTCGATCTGAAAGGCGTCAACGGCGCCTATCCGTGGCAGCTCTCCGGCGGCATGCAGCAGCGCGTCGCCATCGCCCGTGCGGTGGCCTACGAGCCGCATGTGCTGTTGATGGACGAGCCGTTCGCGGCGGTCGATGCGCAAACCCGCGCCGATCTCGAAGACCTGATCCGGGTGCTGTGGCATCGGTTGCGGGTGACCGTGCTATTCGTCACCCACGATATCGACGAATCGGTCTATCTCGGCCAGCGGGTGCTGGTGATGTCGCACGCCCCGACGGTGATCATGGAAGACGTGGCTATCGACTTGCCCGACGACCGCACGCAATTGGAAACGCGGTCGATGGCGCGGTTCGGCCAGCTGCGCAAACACATCTATTCGCAAATCCAATTGGCCAAGCAGGGCTGGCGTCCGCCTTCTCCGTAGTGTCCCACCATTGCGCCAAGCGACTACCAACCTCAAATAACCGCAGCCGCCGCCGACCCCGCTCCGCCAGCGTTAATTTTTGCAAGGGCGAATTCATTGCCATGCTGACACCCGGCACGTTCGCGCTGACGCTGTTGCTGTCGTTTTTGACCGCGCTTGGTCCGCTGTCGATGGACATGTATCTGCCGTCGCTGCCGGATATCGCCCGCGCCTTGCATGCGCCGATCCTCGACGTGCAACTGACCATTTCCAGTTATCTGTTCGGCTTTGCCGTCGGCCAGATCTTTTACGGCCCAGTCTCCGACCGCATCGGCCGCAAGCCCATCCTACTGGGGGCGCTGGTGCTCTATGGTTTCGCCAGCGTCGGCTGTGCGCTGGCGCAATCGGTCGACGCACTGATCGCGTTGCGCTTCGTGCAGGCGCTCGGCGGTGCCGGCGTGATCGTGCTGGCGCGAGCGGTGGTGCGCGACATTTATTCCGGCGCGCGGGCGAGCCGCGAATTGTCGTTGATGGGTGCAATCACGGCCTTCGCGCCGATCGTGGCGCCGACCATTGGCGGCATATTGCAAGTGGCATTCGGCTGGCGCGCAACGTTTGTGTTGCTGGTGATCTTCGCCGGCATCGCCGGGGCGGTGGCGACGCTGCTGTTGCCGGAGACCCTGAAAAAGCCGGCGGACACGCGGTTTTCGTTGACCAAGATGCTCGCGCTCTATCCCTCGGTGTTGGTGCATCGCGGCTTTCTTGCCAATCTCGGCATCCTGACCACGACCTTCGTCGGTCTCTTCGCCTGGGTGTCGGGTGCGCCGATCGTGATGCAGAGCGCGATTTACGGCCTCAACCCGGTGGTGTTCGGCGTCACTTTCGCCCTTGGTGCGGCCGGCTACATGCTGGGAACGTTCATTGCGGCGCGGATTGTGATGCGTCTCGGCATCGACCGCACCATGGGCATCGGCTGCGTCACTCTGGCGGCCGGCGGTTTATTGATGGCGGCGGTCGTGGCGCTGCATCTCGCTGATGTCATCTGGTTCGTCGGATCGATGATGATCTATCTCGCCGGCCTCGGGCTCGCTTTGCCGGCGGCGATGGCCGGAGCGCTGACGCCGTTTCACGATCGCGCCGGCACGGCCTCCTCGCTGATGGGCTTCACGCAGCAGTCCGGCGCCGCCATCGCCGCCGGCGCCATCGGACTTTATCTCGGCCAATCCGCGTGGCCGGTCGCCGGCACAGTCGCGACCATGGGCTGCATCGCGTTCGCGATCTGGGCGTCGACACGCAAGGTGCGCGCCGCGGAGCGGTAAAGAGCCGAGGCTGGCCGCCGAGTAACCGAGATCAAATCAGCTTCAGCCCTTTCAGGCTGGCGTGGCCTTCCTTGCCGACGATGATGTGGTCGTGCACGGAAATGCCGAGCGGCTGCGCCACCGCGATGATCTGCTGCGTCATCTGGATGTCGGCGCGCGACGGCGTCGGATCGCCGGAGGGGTGATTGTGCACCAGGATGATCGCGGTCGCGGACAGTTCCAGTGCGCGCTTGACCACTTCGCGCGGATAGACAGGCGTGTGATCGACGGTGCCGACCTGCTGCAATTCGTCGGCGATCAGCTGATTGCGCTTGTCGAGGAACAGGACGCGGAACTGCTCGCGGTCGGCGAAGGCCTGCGCGGTGCGGCAATAATCGAGCACGGTCGACCATGACGACAGCACGGGCCGCTTTTTCACCGCGCCGCGAAGAAGCCGGCTCGCCGCGGCCTGGATTACCTTGAGCTCGGTGACGCTGGCATCGCCAAGACCCTTCACCTCGGCAAGCCGCGCCTCCGGCGCGGCAATGACCTCGGCGAATGAGCCGAATGTTTCCAGAAGCGTCTTGGCGAGCGGCTTGACGTCGCGCTGCGGCAGCGCCCGGAACAGGATCAGTTCCAGAAGCTCATAATCCGACAGCGCGTCAGCGCCAGCCTCGCGAAAGCGGTCGCGCAGCCGCCCGCGATGGCCGTAATAATGCGGAGTGCCCTCCTCCAGGCCGCTTTCACTGTCGTGCTTCTTTTCCAACATGGTCGAATTCGGACGCAGCGCCAATCCCGTAACGGGCACGCGATGACGTGCGCCTGGTTACACGCGTGGGCCAGGGCGAGCGGCCACAACCGCTACCCGCAAGGATGCCCGGATTACGGGAATTTGCAATCAGATATTCGCCTCGGCGCTCACGCCTTATAGGGCGGCTTGTCGAGATGCTTCGGCGACAGTGTGAAAATCTCGACGCCGGTCTCGGTGACGCCGACGGAGTGCTCGAATTGCGCCGACAGCGAGCGGTCGCGGGTCACCGCGGTCCAGCCGTCGGACAGCACTTTGACGTGGGCCCGGCCGAGATTGATCATCGGCTCGACGGTGAAGAACATGCCGGGCTTGAGCACGATGCCTTCGCCGGGCCGGCCGACATGGACGATATTCGGCTCGTCGTGGAACAGCCGGCCAAGGCCGTGGCCGCAGAAATCGCGCACCACGCTCATGTGCTGGGCCTCGACATAGCTCTGGATGGCATGGCCGACATCGCCGGTGGTGGCGCCCGGCTTGATGGCGGCGATGCCGCGCATCATGCCCTCGTAGGTGACTTCGATCAGCCGCTCGGCTTTGCGCGGAATCTCGCCGACCGGATACATGCGGCTGGAATCGCCGTGCCAATGATCAAGGATCAGGGTGACGTCGACATTGACGATGTCGCCTTCGCGCAGCGGCTTGTCCGAGGGGATACCGTGGCAGACGACGTGATTGACCGAGGTGCAGGTCGCCTTGCGATAGCCGCGATACATCAGCGTCGCCGGCATGGCGCCGTGGTCCATGCCGAATTCGAAAACCAGCCGGTCGATATATTCGGTGGTCACGCCCGGCTTGATTTCGCCGACCAGCATGTCGAGGCATTCGGCGGCGAGCCGGCCGGCCTTGCGCATGCCGGCAAACGCGCTCGGGCCGTGAAGCTTGATCTGTCCGGTCTTGCGCAGCGGCGCCAGGGCCGCGTCGACATAGGTCATGGTCTAGGAGAACTGCGAGCGGTTTTCAGTTTCTGCCAGCAATGTAAGCATGGGCGTCGCCAAGGCAAGCAAGTCAAGGCAAGCAATCAAGCCAAGCCAATCGGCGATGTCCTCATGCCGCGATCTTGCCGCCCAATTCGTCAGCAATATGGACGCGGATAATGTCGTCGAACGAGGCCTCGGCGCGGAAGCCCAGCGCCAGCGCACGGG
The DNA here is from genome assembly GCA_030038415.1 of Xanthobacteraceae bacterium. Classification (GTDB taxonomy): domain Bacteria; phylum Pseudomonadota; class Alphaproteobacteria; order Rhizobiales; family Xanthobacteraceae; genus BOG-931. The sequence goes on along the minus strand of JASHOX010000129.1, from coordinate 1,299 downwards.
CCGGATCGAACCGGCTCGGCCAGCCAGCGACGATACGGGCCACCAGCGGGTCGGGCTCGCGGCGGATGCGGGAGGCCACTCTGTCGCCGGCGATCCGGCGCAGCGCCGCGATCTGTTCGGCAACGGTGCAGCAGACCCCCGGCATGGTGAGATTGACGCGCGGACCGAGCTTGCCCGCATCAAGCCCCGCGGCATGGATGAGGAAGCCCACCGCGGCACGCGGGCTAGCGTGCCAATGCAGCACGCTGTCGGCGACCGGCAGCACCGCTTCCTCGCCGTTGAGCGGTTCGCGAATGATCGAGGAAAAGAAACCCGATGCCGCCTTGTTAGGCCGGCCCGGCCGCACCACGATCGATGGCAGCCGGATGCCGACGCCGTCGAGGAAGCCGCGGCGCGTGTAATCGGCGAGCAAAAGCTCGACCGCCGCCTTCTGCGTGCCGTAGGACGTCAGCGGCGTTAAGTGAAATTCGTCGCCGATCGCCGGCGGGAACGGCGCGCCGAAGACCGCGATCGACGAAGTGAAGACAAGCCGCGGGCGATAGTCCTCGCCGACCGCGCGGATCGCCTCAAATAACGCGCGCGAGCCATCGAGATTGACCCGCATGCCTTTCCCGAAATCGACTTCGGCTTCGCCAGACACCACGCCTGCCAGATGAAAAATCGCCTCGGGCCGGCCGGCGATAGCGGCACGCACCGCTGCCGGGTCGGCGATATCGGCGGCTGCGGCTTCGACTTTGCCGGAGAATTTTTCCGGTTTTTGCGGGGCGACGACATCGATCAGTGTCAGCTTTTCGATCGGTCGCCCGTTGAGCGCGCCTTCGGCGACGAGGCGGGTGGTGAGCTTGCGCCCGATCATCCCCGCGGCGCCGGTGATTAGAATGTGCATTTGGAATTGCCACCCAATCTGTCATGCTCCGCAAAGGCGGAGCATCCAGTAGTCTCTGCCATGCTTGGTCGTCCACCGCATACTGGATCATCCGCCTTCGCGGATGATGACGGTGCAAGCTACAGCGCCATGCCGCCGTCGACGAGATGCGCCTGGCCGGTAATGTAGCTTGCCTCGTCGCTGGCGAGAAAGAGGGCGAGCGCGGCCACTTCCTCCGGTTTGCCGAGGCGGCCCATCGGCTGGCGCGCGACGAAGTCCTTCTCGACGGCTTCGATCGAGCGGCCGGTTTCCTTCGACAGCGCGGCGACGCGCTCGTCGAGCGACGGCGATTCGATCGTGCCCGGACAGATGGCGTTGCAGCGGATGCCCTGTTTGATGAAATCGGCGGCGACGGACTTGGTCAGTCCGATCAC
>JASHOX010000128.1 GCA_030038415.1 Xanthobacteraceae bacterium | reverse complement strand
CGCCCAAGCCTCGGTCACCGGCCACGGCACCAACGTCATCCAGGGTCTTGCCATCTCGATGGAAGCGACGGCGGGTCCGGCGCTCGTCATCATCGCGGGCATCCTCGTCACCTATTCGCTTGCGGGCCTGTTCGGCATCGCCATCGCGGTGACGACGATGCTGGCGCTCGCCGGCATGATCGTTGCGCTCGACGCTTTCGGCCCGGTCACCGACAATGCCGGCGGCATTGCCGAAATGGCCGGGCTGCCGAAAGAAGTGCGCAAATCGACCGACGCGCTCGACGCCGTCGGCAACACCACCAAGGCGGTGACCAAGGGCTATGCCATCGGCTCGGCCGGCCTCGGCGCCCTGGTGCTGTTCGCGGCCTACAGTCAGGACCTGAAGTTCTTCGTCGCCAACGCCGGCCAGCATCCCTATTTCCAGGGCGTCGCGCCTGACTTCTCGCTGAGCAATCCCTACGTCGTCGCCGGCCTCTTGTTCGGCGGCCTGCTGCCGTATCTGTTCGGCGCCATGGGCATGACCGCGGTCGGCCGCGCCGCGTCCTCGATCGTCGAGGAAGTGCGGCGGCAATTCCGCGAGCGGCCCGGCATCATGGCGGGCACGGACAAGCCCGATTACGGCAAAGCCGTCGACATGCTCACCAAAGCCGCGATCAAGGAAATGATCGTGCCGTCGCTCTTGCCGGTGCTGTCGCCGATCTTCGTCTATTTTGTCATCTACTTCGTCGCCGGCGGCGGCGCGGCCGGCAAATCGGCGGCGTTCTCGGCGCTCGGCGCCATGCTCCTTGGCGTGATCGTCACCGGGCTGTTCGTCGCCATCTCGATGACCTCGGGCGGCGGCGCCTGGGACAACGCCAAGAAATACATCGAGGACGGCCACTACGGCGGCAAGGGCTCCGACGCGCATAAGGCGGCGGTGACCGGCGACACCGTCGGCGATCCGTACAAGGACACCGCCGGCCCCGCCGTCAACCCGATGATCAAGATCACCAATATCGTGGCGCTGCTGTTGCTCGCGGTGCTGGCGCATTGAGCGGACGGGCGAGGCAGCGACCCAGTTCGCTCTTTCTGGATTGCCGCCGGCGCGGGAATGAGCGGGGTCGGCTACGAGCCCTTGCCTTCGAGATTGTGAATCATCGTCGTGACGACGCTCAGATCGTTGCCGCCGGTCGGGGTGGTCTGACTGACGAAGTCGAACACGTGGCCGTCCTTCAGGCCGTATTCCGCGATCCGTCGCACCTTCCGGTTGGTGTCGAAATAGACGGCGATGACGCGCTGATCGGTCACCTCGGTGCGCAGGAACGAGATTGGGCGGTCGGCCTTCTGCGAGATGTAGTAGAAGGCTTCGCCGCTGACGGTGGCCACCGTCGACGGCGTGCCGAGCACCAGCAGCGCCTGCTCCTGCGAGGCGCCCAGCGGAATCTGCTCGAGCGCCCCCTCGGGCAGCACGTAACCGCGCTGGAACGTCTCGCCGGCGCAGCCGGAGAGCGCCAGCGCGAGAACGATGGCGCAGGCCGCCGTCGAGCCTCGTCTACGCGCGCGGTTGCCCCACATCCTCGTCCCTAGTTTGCTCGTCCCTAGCTTGCGGAAAGCCGCCGCGTGCCGTAACCCCAAAGCGCGAGATTGGCAATCGGCCGCCATGGCGCTGGCCTTGGGACCGGTCGTCGCGGCCTCGGTTAACCTTATGATCTGGCAGATTTTTCGCACCCAATCCCAAGATCGCAGCATCGACGAGCTCTATGGCGCGATCGTGGCGCAGGCGCGCCGCCCGGCCTTTTACCGGGACTATGGGGTACCTGACACGGTGCAGGGCCGTTTCGACCTCATCGTGCTGCATCTGGTGCTCTTGATCGACCGGCTTTGCCGCGGTGCCGACGCGGGGCGCGGCATCGGGCAACGGCTATTCGACGTATTTTGCCGCGACCTCGACGACAACTTGCGCGAAATGGGGGTTGGGGATCTCGCGGTGCCGAAGCGGATGCGCGGCTTCGGCGAGGCGTTTTACGGCCGGCAGGCGGCTTATCTTGCCGCTTTTGCCGCGTCAGACGAGCGGGAGCTTGAGAAGACGCTCCGGCGCAATATCTTTGTCGATGCCGACAGCGGCGCGACGCGGCTTGCCCATTACGTACGCGCCGCGCGGCGCCGGTTCGAGGACCAGGAGGACAGCGCGCTGTTGCGTGGCGAGGTTGCTTTTCCACAGCCCGACACGATCGCCGAAACTATCGACCATGTCTAAAACCAATTTTGAGAAACCGCCTGCCGAACCGTGGCAGGTTCCCGTTGCGCTGGAAGATATCCCGGAGACGGGCCAGCATTTCGATCTCGTCGCCGACGCCGGCGTGCGCGCGGCCGTGGCGCGGGTCGCAGGCTTGCGCGATCTGCCGCGGCTGCAAGCGAGCTTTGACGTCAAGCGGCAGGGTGCCGGCGGTCTTCATGTCGCCGGCATGGTGTCGGCGACGGTCGGACAGAATTGCGTGGTCACGCTCGAGCCGCTGAGCAACGAGGTCGAGGAGGCGATCGACCTGGTCTTCGTGCCGCAGCGCACTCCCGCGCCGGAGGAAGGGGAATCCGAGCCGCGTGACGTCAAATGGGGCGATCCGGAGCCGTTGATCGGCGGAATGATCGATTTGGGCGCACTCGCTACCGAATTCCTGATCCTCGGGCTCGATCCCTATCCGCGCAAGCCGGATGCCGTTTTCGAGCCGCCGCAAAACCGCACGCCGGATGAGGGGCCATTTGCCGCTCTTGCCAAGCTGGCCAAGAATTAGGCGCGGCGCTTCAAATCGCGGCGTCGAACCGCTATTCTTACCCCGGTGTCGCATTCCCACCTTTCGGACCTAGGCCATTGAATGTCGGATAAGGTCCGCATTGCTCTCGATGCGATGGGGGGAGACCACGGCCCCGCCGTGGTCGTCGCCGGCGCCGAATTGGCGCGCCAACGCCACCCCGCCTGCGAATTCCTGTTCTTCGGCAATGCCTCGCAGATCGCGCCATTGGTCGATGCCAGGCCGAAGCTCAAGGCAGTTTCGCAGACCGTGCACACCGATATCGCGGTGCGAATGGAGGATAAGCCGAGCCAGGCGCTGCGCTCCGGCCGTTGGAAGTCGTCGATGTGGCTCGCCATCGACGCAGTCAAGAAGGGTGACGCCGACATGGCGGTATCCGCCGGCAATACCGGCGCGCTGATGGCGATGTCGAAGTTCGATCTCAAGACGCTGCCCGGCATCGAGCGGCCGGCGATCGCGGCGCTGTGGCCGACATTGCGTGGCGAATCGATCGTGCTCGATGTCGGCGCCACGATCGGCGCCGATGCCGAACACCTGGTCGATCTCGCGGTGATGGGCGCGGCCACTGCGCGGATACTGTTCGGCCTGCCGCGCCCGAGCGTGGGACTTCTCAATATCGGCGTCGAGGAAGCCAAGGGCCTCGAGCCGGTGCGCGAGGCCGGGCGCATTTTGCGCGAAGAGGACCTGCCCGGTCTCGACTATCGCGGCTTCGTCGAAGGCGACGATATCGGCCGTGGCAAGGTCGACGTGGTCGTCACCGAAGGCTTTGCCGGCAATATCGCGCTCAAGACCGCCGAGGGCACGGCCCGCCAGCTCGCTGAATATCTCAAGGGAGCCATGAGCAGTTCGCTGAGCGCCCGCGTCGGCTATCTTTTCGCGCGCGCGGCGTTCGCCCGCTTGCGCGAGCGCATGGACCCGCGCCGGGCCAATGGCGGCGTCTTTCTCGGGCTCAACGGCATCGTCATCAAGAGTCACGGCGGGGCCGACGCGGAAGGTTTCGCGGCGGCCATCGAGCTCGGTCACGGTGTCGTGTGCGACGAGCTGTTGGCGAAAATCCGCGCCGCGCTTGAGCACTTCCACAATCTGCCGCAGCAGGCGGTGCGCGGAGCCGCCTCGTGACGGTCAAGCGCTCGGTCATGCTCGGCTGCGGCAGCTACCTGCCGAGCAAGGTCCTCACCAATGAAGATCTTGCCCGCAAGATCGATACCTCGGACGAATGGATCGTCCAGCGCACCGGCATTCACGAGCGCCGTATCGCCGCGCCCGGCGAGCTGACCTCGCAGATGGCTACGCGCGCCGCGCAGGCGGCGCTGACGCACGCGCATGTGGAGGCGCAATCGATCGACCTCATCGTGCTGGCGACGTCGACACCCGATAATACTTTTCCCGCCAGCGCGGTTGCGGTGCAGGCCGATCTCGGCATCACCCATGGCGCCGCCTTCGACGTCCAGGCGGTGTGCTCCGGCTTCGTCTACGGCCTGGCGACGGCCGACGCGCTCATTCGGTCAGGCGCCTTCTCGCGCGCGCTGGTGATCGGCTCGGAGACGTTTTCGCGCATCCTCGACTGGAGCGACCGCACCACCTGCGTACTGTTCGGCGACGGCGCCGGCGCCGTTGTGTTGGATGCCCAGGAGCAGCCGGGCGCGAAGGAGGATCGCGGGGTGCTGACGGTGCGGCTGCGCTCCGACGGCCGCTATAAATCGAAGCTCTATGTCGACGGCGGGCCGTCGTCGACCGGCACCGTCGGCCATTTGCGCATGGAAGGCCGCGAAGTGTTCCGCCATGCCGTGGCCATGATCACCGACGTTGTCGAGGACGCCTTCAAAATCACCGGCTATACCGCCGCCGACGTCGATTGGTTCATCCCGCACCAGGCCAATAAGCGCATCATCGACGGTTCGGCCCATAAACTCGGCATTCCCCCGGGTAAGATCGTCACCACGGTCGACCGCCATGGCAATACGTCGGCCGCCTCAATTCCGCTGGCGCTCGCCGATGCGGTGGCCGACCGCCGGATCAAGCGCGGCGACCTCCTC
>JASHOX010000127.1 GCA_030038415.1 Xanthobacteraceae bacterium | reverse complement strand
TCCGATACCGCCGCAGTCGATGCCTTTTACGCCGCGGCACTGAAAGCCGGCGGCACATCCGACGGCGCGCCTGGCCTGCGGCCGGAATATCATGGCGGCTATTATGCCGCCTTCATCCGCGATCCCGACGGCAATCGCATCGAAGCCGTGACGTTTTTGAATGAACCTACGGCCTAAACTACTCGTCCCCGGAAAAGCGGGAAAGCCGAGACCGTAATCTCATCTGGATTTCCGCTTACGCGGGAACGAACGGACAGATTACAGCCGCTCCGCTGGCACCGCCATCTTCTTCTCCGCTTCGGCGACCTTGCTTGCGGCTTCCCGCAGCATGGGCAAGATATCGTCGACGCGCTTGGCAACCAGAAAGTCGACGCGCAGCGACGACGGCAGGAATTTCACCGCGCGCATGTGCTCAATCAAGGCCAGCAGCGGACCCCAATAGCCGCTGATATTGGCGATCAGGATCGGTTTCTTGTGGCGGCCGAGTTGGACCCAGGTCAATTGCTCGACCAATTCCTCCAACGTGCCGATGCCGCCCGGCAAGGCGACAAAGGCGTCGGCGCGCTCGAACATGTTGCGCTTGCGTTCGTGCATGTCGCGCGTGACGATGAGTTCCTGGGGTAGCCGGCGCGGCCGCTCCCGCTTGGTCAGAAATTCCGGGATGATCCCGGTCACGTGGCCGCCGTGGTCGAGCACGGACTCGGCGAGCGCCCCCATCAGGCCGACCGAGCCGCCGCCATAGACAAGCCGCACGCCGTTCTCGGCAAGGATTTTGCCGAAATTTTTCGCCGCTTCGATGAAAACAGGCTCGGTCCCCGAGCTCGATCCGCAGTACACGCAGATCGCATTGATTTTGTTCATGGAGTCATTCTCGTTAAACGGTAGATGTGGCGTCGATTCGCATCTGCCGCAAGCGCTCTGAAGGCGTAGGGGTGGATTTCAACGCCGCCACCGCGTCCCGGTGCGGAACCCGGCGAAAAGCTCTATATGACGGCAAACACTCCATGAGGGACGCTGGCGGCGCATCGCGGCCCGTCCGGGCGCGCGATGAACGATTTTCAACGATCGACTAAATCTGACGGCGCGGCCTTGCTGCCGACACTGGTTCGGCTGTGGCCCTATATCTGGCCGGCCGACCGCGGCGACCTGAAGCTGCGCGTTGTTTTTGCCACGGTTCTGCTTTTCCTCGCCAAGTTTGCCACCATCGCGGTGCCCTACACGTTCAAATGGGCAACCGATGCGCTCGCCGGGCGTGGTACCGCGCCGGTGGCGGCTGACAATTGGCTCGCCTGGGCGTTCGCCGCACCCGTTGTGATGACGCTCGCTTATGGCGGCACGCGCATCGTCATGGGCGTCCTGACGCAATGGCGCGACGGCATTTTCGCCAAGGTGGCGATGAATGCGGTGCGGCGGCTGGCGATGCTGACTTTCGAGCACGTGCATCTGCTCTCGCTTCGCTTTCATCTCGAGCGCAAGACCGGCGGGCTGACCCGCGTGCTGGAGCGTGGCCGCAACGCCATCGAGACCATCGTGCGTATGGTGCTCTTACAGATCGCACCGACGGTCGTCGAGCTCGTTTTGATCGTCGCCGTTCTGCTGCTGCATTTCGACTGGCGCTACGTCGCCGTCATCGGCGCCACGGTGGCGGTCTATATGTGGTTCACCTACAGCGCGACGCAGTGGCGGATCGGTATCCGCCGCAAGATGAACGAGAGCGACAACGACGCCAACGCCAAGGCGATCGACTCGCTGCTCAATTACGAGACCGTGAAATACTTTTCTGCCGAGACCCGTGAGACCGCGCGCTACGACCGCTCGATGGCGCGATACGAGGACGCCAGCGTCAAAGCATATGTGTCGCTCGCTGTGCTCAATGCCGGGCAGGCGGTGATCTTCACCATCGGACTTTGCGGCGCCATGGTGCTGTGCGCCTACGGCATCGAGCACGGCACCAATACGGTCGGCGATTTTGTCATGATCAACGCCATGATGATTCAGCTTTACACGCCGCTGAATTTCATGGGCCTGGTGTATCGTGAGATCAAGCAAGCGGTGATCGACATTGAGAACCTGTTTTCGCTCTTGTCGCGTCGTCCGGAGATCGAAGATCGGCCCGGCGCGCCGCTACTGCAGGTCCGCGCCGGCACTATCCGGTTCGAGAATGTTTCCTTCGCCTACGAGCCGGCCCGGCCGATCCTCAAGGGACTGAGCTTCGACGTCGCGGCCGGCCACACCGTCGCTATCGTCGGTCCGTCGGGCGCCGGCAAATCGACCATCTCGCGGCTATTGTTCCGCTTTTACGAGGTGAGCGGCGGCCGCATCCTCATCGACGGTCAGGATATTCGCGACGTGACTCAAGCGTCGCTGCGCGCCGCGATCGGCATGGTGCCGCAAGATACCGTGCTGTTCAACGACACCATTCGCTACAATATTCGCTACGGCCGCTGGGACGCCAGCGACGCCGAAGTGGAGGAGGCGGCGCGCCAGGCGCAGATCGACGATTTCATCCGCCGCGCTCCCAAAGGTTACGAGACCGAAGTCGGCGAGCGCGGCTTGAAGCTTTCCGGCGGCGAGAAGCAGCGCGTCGCCATCGCCCGCACCATCCTCAAAGCGCCGCCGATCCTGCTGCTCGACGAGGCGACCTCGGCGCTCGACAGCCATACCGAGAGGGACATCCAGGACGAGCTCGATCGGGTCGCGAAGAACCGTACCACGCTCGTCATTGCCCACCGGCTCTCGACCATCGTCGGCGCCGATGAAATTCTCGTTCTCGATCATGGCGCGATCGTCGAGCGCGGCACGCACCGCGAGCTGCTAGCGCAGGGCGGGCTTTATGCCAGCATGTGGAACCGGCAACGCGAGGCACAAATGGCGCGCGAGATTCTGGCGACTGTGGACGACGAAACGGGCGCGCCCAATCGCAATCCGCCGGAAGTCATGAATGAGCCGGCGGCGGAACTGCTGCCTGCCGCGGATGCCGCCGAATAAAAATGTCCATCATCGACTCCATCCGGAAACAACTCACCCCGATTCATCCGGGGGGCTATCCCTTTGTCGGCGGCTTTGCGCTTGTGAGCCTCATACTGTTCTGGTTGTGGGCGCCGCTCGGCTGGCTGGCGACCGTGGCGACCCTGTGGTGCGCCTATTTCTTCCGCGACCCGCCGCGGGTGACGCCGGTGCGTGACGGCCTCGTGGTGGCGCCGGCCGACGGCCGTGTCAGTCAGATCGTCAATGCAGTGCCGCCGCAGGAGCTCGGTCTCGGCGAGCGGTCTTTGCCGCGCATCTCGATTTTCATGAGCGTGTTCGACTGTCACGTCAATCGCAGCCCCGTGGCTGGCCGCATCGAGCGCATTGTCTATCGCGCCGGAAAATTCCTGTCCGCCGATCTCGACAAAGCGAGCGAGGACAATGAACGCAATGCCCTGCTGATCGCGACCCCGACCGGCCAGCGCATCGTCGTGGTGCAAATTGCCGGCCTCGTGGCGCGCCGAATCGTCCCGTTCACGCGCGAAGGCGAAACCGTCGGCGCCGGCCAGCGCATCGGCATGATTCGGTTTGGCTCGCGGGTCGACGTTTACCTGCCCCAAGGCACGCGGGCGCTTGCCGCCGAAGGCCAGACCGCCGTTGCCGGCGAGACCGTGCTCGCCGATCTCAAAGCGGTCGAGGCGGGACGTACCTTTCGCGTGGCCTGAGAGGACGTTAACGAGAACGTCGCGTGCCGCGTGGCAGGCGCGGCCGGAACGGGCTATATTGTTTCCATGGCCATGCAACCACCTAATTTCGGCGACACCCGGCGGCGCCGGTTCCGCCGCATTCCCGTGCGCACGCTCGCTCCGAATCTCATCACGCTCCTGGCGCTGTGCGCCGGCCTGACCGCGATCCGCATGGCATTCGAGAACCGTTACGTGCTGGCGCTCGCGGCCATCGTGTTCGCGGCGATCCTCGACGGCATCGACGGCCGCCTGGCGCGGTTCCTCAAAGGCACCTCGCGCTTTGGCGCCGAGCTCGACAGCCTTTCCGACTTCGTCAATTTCGGCGTCGCGCCGGCGCTTGTGCTCTATTTCTGGGGTTTGCATGACCTGAAATCGGCGGGCTGGATCGCCGCCATGACCTTCGCGATTTGCGCGGCGTTGCGTCTCGCCCGCTTCAACGTCATGATCGACGATCCGGATCGGCCGGCCTGGACCGGCAATTTCTTCGTCGGCATGCCGGCGCCGGCCGGTGCCATCACGGTGCTGCTGCCGATCTATGCCGCGTTCCTCGGCGTGCCGCGCTCGGGATTTCTCACCTGGCTGACGCTGTTCTACACGCTCGGCGTCGCCTCGCTGATGGTGTCGCGGCTGCCGGTATTTTCCGGCAAGCGCGTCGGTACCCGCGTGCCCCCCGAAATGGTCGGCCCGCTGATCGTGCTGGTGGTGCTGGCGATTGCGCTTCTGATCGCCTATCCGTGGATCTTGCTGACCGCGGGCACGCTCACTTATATCGCCAGTCTGCCGTTTGGCTGGTTGTCCTACCGCGGCTACGAGCGCCGCTCGCGCGAGAGCAAAGCGGAGGCGGCGCCCGCGCCGCTGCCGTCGTCGCCGACCATAGTTCCCGGACTGGCCAGGTCGCCGGACGACGACGAGCGCCCATCGCGTCTGAATTGAACCGTCGCGCTGCTCGGCCGCGAGAGATTTTGTCGATGCGTGTTGCCAGGCGCAGCTTCATCGCCTCCACGCTGGCCTCGCTGGCGGCTCCTGCCGTGATGCGGCTGGCGCGGGCCGACGTGCCGCCGATCACGTTGAAGCTGCATCACGCGTTCTCGGCGGTGTCGAGCGTGCACGAAAAATTCCTCGCGCCGTGGGCGCGCAAGGTCGAGACGGAAGCCAGCGGGCGGATTCGCATCGACGTCTTTCCATCAATGGAATTGGGCGGCGCTCCGGCGCAGCTGTTCGATCAGGCCCGCGACGGCGATGCCGACATCGTCTGGACGGCGCCCGGCCTGACACCGGGCCGCTTCGCCAAGATCGAGACGTTCGAATTGCCGTTTTTGCCGTCGCGCCGTGCGCTGGTCAGCTCCCGGGCGCTGCAGGACTTCGCCGCGATCTATCTGAAAGAGGAGTTCGGCGAAGTTCATCCGCTGTGCTTTTCGTGCTCGGACCCCGGGGTCATCCACGGCTATACGCCAGTGCGCTCGATCGAGGATATCAAGGACCTCAAGCTTCATGTGCAGACGCGGCTTGGCGGCGAGGCGATGCGGGCGCTCGGCGCCCGTCCCGTGCCGATGCCAAGCGAGGAACTGCCGACGGCGCTCACCGAACGGGTGATCGACGGCTGTGTCGATCCCTGGCACATGGTGCCGCCGTTCCGGCTCAACGATCTTCTCAAGACGCACACGGAGTTTGCCGAGCTGTCGCTGTCGAGCCGGACCTATGTGCTGGCGATGAACAAGCCGGCCTACGAGCGGCTGCCGCGCGATCTAAAAACCGTGCTCGACAATAATTCGGATGCGCCGGCGGCCGGCATGGCCGGCACGATGTGGGATCTTCAGGCCCACGCAGTGGCCGAGAATGTCGCTGAGAGTGGCGACGTGATCGTCACGCTGCTGCCGGAAGCGGTCGCGCATTGGCGCCGAGCCACCGAGCCCGTGGTCGCGGCCTGGCAAAAGGATATGAAGGAAGCCAAGGTCGACGGCGGCAAAATAATCGCCACTGCGCATGCGCTGTTGGCGAAATACGCGATTTTGCCGGAGCCGCAGCCGCCGCAAGTTGCGCCGCCGCAGCAGGAGGCCGTGACCCATCCACAGCCGCCTCGCTCGGCCGGGGTTACCACGACGATCCCGAATACGGCTAATTCCCCGGCGCCATCGCCGGTCGTGAAGCCCGCTCCGCTACCTGCGCCGCAGACGGCGACCCAGACACCGGCACCAACGTCGTCGTCTATCGCCAAGCCCGCGCCGGCCGTAACTGTGGCGCGGCCGGCCATAAAGCCGATACATCCACCGTCCGCTCATGTTGCGGTGCCGGCGTCCCCGCCGGCGCCGGCAGCTCCGGTTACGCAGCCCGCAATCCATCCGGCTCCCGTAGTGTCTACGGCGCCGACCGTGAAGCCCGTTTCCCCGCCGGCACCCGCGCCGGCGCCACCGCCGAAGACTCTGAATATTCCGCTCTAATAATGCTGGCTAAAGCTGCGGCGGATAACCGGGCATCAGGTCGTATGGGTGCGCCCATCCGGGCAACGCTTTGATGCGGTCGAGCCAGACGGCGATATTTCTATGCGCGGCGGTGATGTCGAAGCCGAATTCCTCGGCCGGATAATAGAGATAGGCAACCAGCGAAATATCTGCGATGGTCGGCCGGTCGCCAAGCATGAACGGCGCTTTGGCCAGCCGCTTGTCGAGGATCGCAAGGTTGCCGTCGATGCGGCCCTTGAAGAAGGCCATCACCGCTGGATCGCCGGGCGGCCGAGCGAAATTTTTCAGGAAGCGGTAGGGCCCGAGGAAGCCGTTGACCTTCTGATTGTCGAAGATGATCCAGCGCAGCGCCTCGAGCCGCTCGTCCTCGCCTTCCGGCTTGAACCGGCCGCTGCGCTCGGCGAGGTAAGTGAGGATGACGCCGGACTGACTGAGCTTTTTGCTGCCGTGCACCAGCACCGGCACCTCGCCCATCTCGTTGACCTCGGTGCGATATTTTGGCGTTCGCGTTTCGCCGCCCTTGAAGAAATCGACATAGATCGGCCGCCAGTCGGCGCCGATCAGATTGAGCATCAGCGCGGCGCGATAGGCGTTGCCGGATTGGGCGAAGCAGTAGAGCTGATATTCAGCCATGAGATCTCCAATAGATGACACCGAAAATTACGATTAAGGCCTGGCCAGTGTCATTGCACCGCCGCCAGGAGACTGACCTTCGAAATGGCCGTCGGCAAAGGACAATTCGGCCAAGGCTTGTCCTTTGAAGTCGCGAATGATCAGCGCGCCGTGTTCGTAGGTCCATTTGCGGCTCATGAAAAAATTACCCGGGCAACCGCCTGCGGGCGCGACCTTGCCGTCCGTTGCGCCGGGCTCTTCGGTGAGCGTCATCAGGCAGGCGCCCCCAGCCGCAGAGAGTTTCCATTTGCCAGCGACATCGACCGGCGGCGGTTGAGCCGGCGCGGGCTCCGGTTCAGTTGCGGCAGGTGGAGTTGGCGGCGCGGCGGCCGCCGTTTCGGGCGCTCCGCCGAAGCGGGCGGTGTTGGTGCAGGCGGCAAGCGCCGAAAGGGCGCACACAAGCGCAGCGACTTTCGTCGCGCTCCCGGTCCAATGGCTGATGCGTGCCTTGCCGATCATCGGCGAACCGGGGCATTTCACCGCATCGTCGGGATGACGAATTCGGCGCCTTCCTTGGTGCCGGAGGGCCAGCGCGCCGTCACGGTCTTGGTCTTGGTGTAGAAACGGACCGAGTCGGCACCGTGCTGGTTGAGATCGCCGAAGCCGGAGCGTTTCCAGCCGCCGAAGGTGTAATAGGACAGCGGCACCGGAATGGCGAAGTTGACGCCGACCATGCCGACCTGCACGCGGCTCGTGAAATCGCGCGCGGTGTCGCCGTCGCGGGTGAAGATGGCGACGCCGTTGCCGTATTCGTGCTCGGACGGCAGCCGCACCGCTTCCTCATAGTCCTTGGCGCGCACCACCGAGAGCACCGGTCCGAAAATCTCCTCCTTGTAGATTTTCATATTCGGCTTCACCTCGTCGAACAGGCAGCCGCCGATGAAATTGCCGCTCTCGTAGCCTTGCAGCTTGAAATTGCGGCCGTCGACGACGAGCTTGGCGCCTTCTTGGACGCCGCTATCGATGTAGCCGCGCACTTTGTTGAGCAGCTCGCGGGTGACCATCGGACCGTAATCTGCCTGCTGGTCGGTCGATGGTCCGATCTTGAGTCCCTCGACGCGAGGAATGAGCTTTTGCACCAGCGCGTCGGCGGTCTTCTTGCCGACCGGCACGGCGACCGACACCGCCATGCAGCGTTCGCCGGCCGATCCGTAGCCGGCGCCGATCAGCGCATCGACCGCTTGGTCCATGTCGGCGTCCGGCATCACGATCATGTGGTTCTTGGCGCCGCCGAAGCACTGCACGCGTTTGCCGCGCGCGGTGCCGGTTGCATAAATGTATTCGGCGATCGAGGACGAGCCGACGAAACCGATCGCCTTGACGCGCGAGTCCGTCAGCAACGTATCGACGGCTTCCTTGTCGCCATTGACGACATTGAGCACGCCTTCCGGCAGTCCCGCCTTGATGAACAGCTCGGCGAGCCGCATCGGCACCGAAGGATCGCGCTCCGACGGCTTCAAGATGAAGGTGTTGCCGCAGGCGATGGCCGGCGCGCATTTCCACAACGGAATCATGGCCGGAAAATTGAACGGCGTGATGCCGGCGACGACGCCGAGCGGTTGGCGGATCGAATAGAGGTCGATGCCCGGTCCGGCGCCTTCCGAAAATTCGCCTTTCATCAAATGCGGGATGCCGCAGGCGAACTCAACCACTTCCAGCCCGCGCTGGATGTCGCCCCGGGAATCCGCGAAGGTCTTGCCGTGTTCGGAGGACAGCAGCCGCGCCAGATCGTCGTATTGGCTCTGGATCAATTCGAGGAATTTGAACATGACGCGGGCCCGGCGCTGCGGATTGGTGGCGGCCCAGCCCGGGAAGGCGGCCTCGGCATTGGCAATCGCCTTTTCGACCTCGGATTTTCCGGCCAGCGCGACCTTGGCCTGCACTTCGCCGGTATTGGGGTTGAAAACGTCGCCAAAGCGCCCGGAAGCGCCCTTGACCTCTTTGCCGCCGATAAAATGGCCAATCTCACGCATCTGTGCTCTCCCTGAGCGAGCTGCCGCCAACCGCTCGCCTTCCGCCAATCTTGCTGCTTTTTCCCGTAGCGGTCATCCCCTTGCCGGGGCGCAATATCGCCGCCAACGCTGGGGAAATTGTGTTCACCTAGTTCTATCCGATCGTGCCTATCAGTAACCCTCCCTTAAGCGCAATGATCGTACGTATAGCGGCATTGCCAAGGGCCTGCCGTCGCGGATTGGGTGCGGTTTCATGGATATTGCAACGGGTCTCGGCCTTCTCGCCGGCGCCGCGGTCGTCACCACCCTCATGCTGATGGGCGGCGGCCTGGGCATGTTCGTGAGCGACCACGCCGTCATCATCATTTTCGGTGGATCTTTTGCCGCCACCCTGATCCGTTTCCCGTTGTCGTCGATCTTTCACGGCCTGCCGCTCGGCATGAGGTTCGTCTTCAGCATGCGTCGCATTTCGCAGCGTGAGCTGGTCGACGAGATCGCGGGCCTCGCCGAGATCGCCCGCAAGCAGGGACCGATCGGCCTGGAAAAGGTTGAGATCGAGGATCCGTTTCTCGCAAAGGGCATCCGCTTCGTCGCCGACGGCTATGATGCGGAATTCATCCGCGACAATCTGGAGCGCGACCGTGACAATTTCTTGAGCCATCTCGATGAAGGCCAGAAAATCTACCGTGCAGTCGGCGACTGCGCTCCCGCCTTCGGCATGATCGGCACGCTCATCGGCATGGTGCAAATGTTCGCCAATATGACCGACCCGTCCAAGCTCGGTCCATTTATGGCGACGGCGCTGCTGGCGACGCTCTACGGCGCGGTGGTGGCGAACATCATCTGCCTGCCGATCGCCGACAAGCTGCATCTCAAACTGGTCGACGAGGAGATAAACCGCACGCTGATCATCGACGGCATCCTCATGATCCGCGAGTCCAAGAGCCCGACGCTGGTGCGCGAAATGCTGATCGCGTACCTACCGGAAAAGCACCGGGAGACGGAGCCGGAGCCGGTTCCGGCTTAGCTGACGAAGAACTGAACCATGGCGCGGCGCAAGGAAGCACACGGCGGCGGCCACGGCTGGTTTGTCACCTTCGCCGATCTGATGGGGTTGCTCGTCAGTTTCTTCGTCATGCTGGTCGCGTTCTCCAATCAGGACCAACAGAAACTGCAGATCGTCGCGGGTTCGATGCGCGACGCCTTCGGCACACAGAACACTGTGCGCTATTCCGGCATTATCGAGGTTGACGGCCTGCCGACGCGCCCCAAGCTGAAAAACGCGGCGCATATCCAGCCCGAAGATGCTTCCGCCACGCCGACGCCCGACCAGAACGCGCACGAGCGCCAGTTCGGCGGCAAGTTCGAGAACGACCAGGCCTTTGCGCTGGCCGCCGCGTCGCTGCGCCAAGCGCTGGAAGACATGCCCGAGCTGACCGAAGCCAGTAAGCACATCGTGTTCGAGGAGACCAAAGAAGGGCTCAATATCAACATCGTCGACCAGGACGGCCGTTCGATGTTCCCGGAAGGCTCCAAGGAGCCTTATGAGCGGACGCGCGTGATCATCGAGAAGATCGCCGGGCCGCTTAAGGCTGTGCCGTACCGGATTTCCATTACCGGTCATACGTCGGCTTCTCAGGCCGCGCCGCTGCCCAATTATGGCCCGTGGAACCTCTCGGTCGATCGCGCCAATGCGGTGCGGCAAATCCTTGAGGAACAAGGTTACCCGTCCTCCAATATCTACGAAGTGGCAGGGAAGGCCGATACCGACCCGCTGTTCCCCGACGATCCGTACATGGCGGCCAACCGGCGCGTGACCATCACTTTGATGCATGAAGCGCCGCCGGTGCCCCCTGATCTGAAGCCGTGAGCGGAGAAAGCGCACAGGGCATTGTCAGGATCATGATCTAAGCCGTTGATCTATTATAGATAAATGGCGCTTGCCGGCGAACATAGCCTTCACCGCTTGCCGATACTAATTGCCGCTCATGAGCTGCGCCGCCGCCGGCGCGCAGATTTCTTGGCTTAACCGCTCATGACTCTCCGGCACGAAGGGTGTATAGGCGCGGCCCTGCATCGGTCTCGATGCGGCACCAGGAACAGGGCCACGTCCTGTCTTAAAATTCATGACAGATAGTGTCACCGCCCCCGCCGCAGGGGGCGAAATGTCGGCGAACGGCATCGGCGCCGCTCGTTCTCACGCCGGCTTATGGGGCTTGGCGCTTGGCAGTGTCGGCGTCGTCTACGGCGATATCGGCACCAGCCCGCTTTACGCCTTTCGCGAAGCCATCACGGCGGCGTCCTCGGGTCCGGAGCATGCCGAACTCGTCCGCTCCGCGGTGCTGGGCGTAACCTCGCTCATTCTTTGGGCCCTGTTTATCACCGTCACGCTCAAATACGTCGTCATCCTGTTGCGCGCCGACAACAACGGCGAGGGCGGCACGCTCACCTTGATGGCGCTCGCTTCGCGCGCCGTCGGCCGTACCGGCAAGGCCGTCGGCGGCGTCGTGCTCCTAGGCATTATCAGCGCGGCTTTGTTCTATGGCGACGCCGTGATCACGCCCGCATTGTCGGTGCTGTCCGCCGTTGAAGGCGTCGATGTCGCGACACCGGCGTTTCACGAGTATGTCGTGCCGTTGACGGTGGTCGTTCTGCTCGTTCTGTTCGCGGCGCAGTCGCGTGGTACGGCGAAGGTCGCGGCTCTGTTCGGGCCAATAATGTTGGTCTGGTTCATTGCCATCGCGGTGCCGGGCCTTGTCGCGATCGCCAACGATCCCGGCGTGCTGTGGGCGCTCAATCCGTTTTACGGCATCGATTTCCTGCTGCAGCACGGCATGGTCGGGCTGTTTACGCTCGGCGCGGTATTCCTCGCCGTCACCGGCGCCGAGGCGCTTTATGCCGACCTCGGGCATTTCGGCCGCCGTCCGATCCAGGTGGCCTGGCTCGTGATCGTGCTGCCGTCGTTGGCGGCCAACTATCTGGGCCAGGGTGCGCTGGTCTTCGCCCATCCGAAGGCGGTCGAGAACCCGTTCTTCCTGATGTATCCCGAATGGGCGCTGATCCCCATCGTCGTCCTGGCGACGGCAGCGACCGTGATCGCCAGCCAAGCGGTGATCACCGGGGCTTATTCGCTCACCAGCCAAGCGATCCAGCTTGGGCTATTGCCGCGGTTCGAAGTGCGCCACACCTCGGCGGAGCAAGCCGGCCAAATCTATATGCCGCGGGTCAACGGGCTGCTCTTGATCGGCGTTCTGCTGCTCGTCGCACTGTTCCGCTCGTCGAGCGCGCTCGCGTCGGCCTACGGAATCGCCGTCACCGGAACAATGGTGGTTACCGGTATGATGGCGTTCATCGTCATCTGGCGGATGTGGCGCTGGTCGCCTTTCGCGGCGGCGGGACTGATGGTGCCGTTCCTGGCGATCGATTTGACGTTCCTTTCGGCCAATATGCTCAAGGTTGTGCAAGGCGGCTGGGTGCCGTTGGCGCTCGGCGGCGTGGTGATGCTGGTCATGTATACTTGGCGGCGCGGCAGCCGCATGCTGTTCGCCAAGACCCGCCGGCTGGAGACCCCGCTCGACGATCTGGTGCGTATCCTGGAGAAGAAACCGCCGCAGCGCGTTCCCGGCACCGCGGTATTTTTGACCAGCGACCCGAAAAGCGCTCCGACCGCGCTCCTGCACAGCCTCAAGCACTACAAGGTGCTGCACGAAAAGAACGTCATCCTTAGTGTCGAAACCATGCATACCCCACGCGTCGAAACCGATAAGCGCGTGCGCATCGAACCGGTCGGCTCGACCTTCATGCGCGTGCACTTGCGGTTCGGCTATATGGAGATGCCGAACGTGCCGAAGGCGCTCGCGATCGCGCGCAAGCTCGGCTGGCAGTTCGACATCATGTCGACCTCGTTCTTTTTGTCGCGCCGAGCGCTGCGGCCGGCGCCGCATTCCGGCATGCCACGCTGGCAGGACCGGCTGTTCATCACGCTGGCGCGCTCAGCCAATGACGCAACCGACTATTTCCAGATTCCCACCGATCGCGTCGTTGAAGTCGGCACTCAAGTCACGGTGTGAGGTTTCGCGCCTTCACCTTCGGCGCGACAGGACGTAAGCTGGAGCTCACCCCTCCAAGGAGGCCTCTATGCCCGATCAAAATCCCAGCGTGCGCGATCTGACGCCGCAAGAGGTCGCGCGCGGGCTGCAGGAAGGCCGCATCATCCTGGTCGATGTCCGTGAGCCGAATGAGACCACGCTGGAGCGTATTCCCGGCTCCGTTCTGGTTCCGCTGTCGAGCTTCGACCCGGCCGCGATTCCGGAGCCGGAAGGGCGCGACGTAGTATTCAGCTGCCGCTCCGGGCGTCGCTCCGTGACGGCGTCGCTGGCGGCGCAGGAGCAGGGCTTCGCCTATGGCAGCCATCTGGCGGGCGGCATATTGGCGTGGAAGGCCGCCGGGCTGCCGACTGAGACGTGATGTATTCGAGCAGGATTATTTTCGCGTTCGGTGTTGCAGCCGTTCTGATCGCGGGGCCGGCGCTACCGGCGCAGCGCGTGGTCAACTATTACAATTGGTCGGATTACCAGAATCCGACCGTGCTCGACGATTTTACCAAGGCGACGGGCATCGCCGTTCGCTACGATACCTTCGATTCCAACGATACGCTGGAAGCAAAGCTGTTGGCCGGCCAATCCGGCTATGACGTCGTGGTGCCCACCGCCTATTTTCTCGCCCGCCAGATCAAGGCCGGGATTTTTCAGAAGCTCGATAAATCGAAGCTGCCGAATCTCGCTTATGTCTGGCCGGAGATCGCCAAGGCGCTCGCGTTCTACGATCCCGGCAATCAATACGCCGTCGATTACATGTGGGGCACGACCGGCATTGGCTACAACGTCAAGGACATGAAGCAGATTTTGGGCCCCGACGCCAAGATCGACTCGTGGGATTACGTCTTCGACCCCGACAAGATCAAGCAGTTCAAGAACTGCGGCATTCATCTGCTCGATTCGTCCGACGACATCATGTCGGCGGGACTGCACTACCTGCATCTCGATCCGAACACCAGCGATCCCGGCGACCTGCAAAAGGCCACGGACCTGTTGATGCGCATTCGGCCCTACGTACGGAAATTCCATTCCTCGGAATATCTCAACGCGCTCGCCACCGGCGAGATTTGTTTCGCCGTCGGCTGGTCGGGCGACGTCAAGCAGGCGCAGCGCCGCGCCGCCGAGGCCAAGAGCGGCATTGAAATCGGCTATTCGATTCCAAAGGAGGGCGCGCAGCTGTGGTTCGATACGCTCGCCATTCCGAACGACGCGCCACATCCGCAGGAAGCGCTCGAATTGGTCAATTACCTGCTCAAGCCCGAAGTCGCGGCGAAAAACACCAACTACGTCTGGTACGCCAACGGCGACCGGCCGAGCCAGCTCATCGATCCGGCGATCCTGAATGACCACAGCATTTACCCGGACCCGGCAACCATGTCGAAGCTCTATACCATCGTCGCGCACGACGTGAAGACGCAGCGGCTGATCAATCGGCTGTGGACACGGATTAAGACCGGCGAGTGACTGCGACAATAAATCACTCAAGTGAGCTTGTGAGTGTGGCCCGGCTCATGGCCCGCTCGGGCGCGAGTTGTTCTAATATCCAAGTGAAAGCGATCGAAATTCGCACAAGAGGGGAAGGGGATGACCAAATTCATCGCACCAGCGACGCCGTCGCGGCGCAGCATGTTGAAAGTCACGGGCGCGGCCGCGGCAGGCTTGGCCGCGCCGTCGCTTGTTGGCGTGCGCTCGGCCTCTGCCGATTATCCCGACCGCCCGATCAAATTCGTGGTGGCCAACACGCCCGGCGGACCCTCCGACATCGTCGCCCGCATCGTCACCGCGGCGCTGCAGCAGTCGACCGGCAAGACTTTCATTGTCGAAAACCGCGGCGGCGCCGGTGGCAATATCGGCATGGAATACGCCGCGCATGCCGATTCGGACGGCTACACCATGCTGCTGGCGACCAACGCCTATTCGGTGAATTACGGCCTCTACGCGCATCTGCCTTACAATCCGTATAAGGATTTCGTCGGGGTCAGCGAATTGGCCGGCTCGCCCAACACCTTCGTCGTGAAATCGGATTCGCCGGCGAAGACGGTCAAGGACTTCGTTGCGCTCGCGCATGCCTCGCCCGACAAGTTCAATTGCGCGACGCCGCCGATTGGAACTACGCCGCAAATCCAGCTCGAGGTTTTGAAGATCCGCGAAAACCTGCCCAATCTCGCCGACGTAGTATTCAACGGCGGCGGCGACGCAATTACCGCGCTGGTCAGCGGTACCGTGCAATTGAGTTCCGGCTCGCTCGGCCCGGCGCTGCCGCATATCAAGGCCGGCGCCATGCGCTGTCTCGCGGTCTGCGGCACCGCCCGCTGGCCCGATCTGCCGGAAGTGCCGACGATGGAGCAATCCGGCTACAAGGATTTTGTCTTCGCCACCGACATGGTGCTGCTGGCGCCGGCCAAGACTCCGCCCGCCTACGTCAAATGGCTGGAGGCGGAAACGCTCAAGGTCCTCAAGACGCCTGAAATGAAAGACAGGCTTTACAAGGCCGGCTTCCTGGTGCGGCCGGAAGGTGCCGACGCGGCCTGGGCGCGCGTCACCAAGGAAATCGGCATGTTCAAGCAAATCATTGATCAGGCCGGCATCAAGAAGATGTAACTTGCGGCGCCCGGCCCTGCCGCATCGGCTATCGAGCCGTGCGGAATCCTTACCCTGGGCGTGTCCACGTCTCGCGCCTGCCGGTCGCGGCACGCCCCCGGGCTAAACCGGCCTAGTGACGATTAAATCGGCCCGTCTGCCACGGGCGAGTTGCCCGAGCTCGCCAAAACGCCGCCCGTAACTTCCCCGCCGAGGGAACTCTGAAAGCCTCGAAAAGGTTCTCCCCCGAGAACCAAACAAGCTTTCGGAGCGTCAAATGGTCGACAAGGATCGGATCAAGGGCTCGGCCAATCAGGCCGCCGGTAAGGTCAAGGAATCGGCCGGGAAGGCGGTCGGTGACGCGAAAACCGAAACCGAAGGCGGGCCGACCAGCCCAAAGGCAAGGTCCAGAACACCGTCGGCGGCGTTAAAGACGCAGTGCGCGGCGAGTAATCGCCGCGCCTGCGGTAACTAAACTCTTCGATAACGGAGGCGGGAGCGATGCGCAGCGAAGCCTACCACCGGGTCCTCACCGCAAGCGGCTACATGATCGTCAGCGCCATTGTCGTTCTGTCGATGGCTTACCTGCCGACTTTGGCCGGAACGCTGCTGACGACCTTGGACATTCTGCCGACGCATCTGATGTGACGGTAAGAGGTGTTTTCCGGCTTAGAGTGCAGGGTCGCACTCAACCCCATTTGAGGGTCACACCGATATCACCCGGTACTCCGCCCGGAAAATCGATCACCTGGAATGAGATTCTATAGCCGCGGGGCTTCATATATTTCTCCCAAAACTCGTAGAGCTCCTTCGGTAGGCCGGTGAGCGTCTTTTCCCACCCCGGTTCGGCCTGATTGATCGCACGCCCGTGGTCGGTGCAAAGCGCGTTGGGAAAACGCCCGACCAAGACTTCAGTCAGTCCATTATCGGCAGCTCGCCTGACGATCGCCGCGGCGCGGGCGAGCCGCTCCTCGTCAGAAACGCCGGATGGCTTAGAGAATCGTTCTAGCAACGCCTTCTTTTCGGCTTCCGCTGTCGAGCTCTCGCGCATCGCGGCGGTCGCCTTCTCGGCCTCCTTGAGCGCGATCTGCTTCATGACGTCTGAGGCGGTCGGCAAGATCGCCAGCGGATCGCCAGCTTTGTGAGGTTCGGTCATGACAACACTTCCTGCAAATTAAGACAATTATCCGTGCTTGTTCGGGAATTGATTGATCTATCGCAAATCGCCGGCAAAGTTTGTGCGCAATACGAGCGAGAGTCGTTCATTTGCGAAAGGGGATTTGGCATGTCGGACCAAGACCCTAAGCCGATCAAATTGAAGCGAAAACAGTACGAGAAGGAGCTGCGCAAGCTGCAGGTGGAGCTGTGCCATCTGCAGGAATGGGTCAAGGCTAAGGGCTTGAGAGTCATCATCGCTTTCGAGGGCCGTGACGCCGCCGGCAAGGGCGGCACCATCAAAGCGATTACTGAACGTGTCAGTCCGCGGGTGTTTCGCGTCGTGGCGCTGCCGGCGCCGAGCGACCGCGAGCGAAGCCAGATGTACATCCAACGCTACATCGCGCATTTTCCCGCCGCGGGCGAAGTCGTGATCTTCGATCGCAGCTGGTACAACCGCGCTGGCGTCGAATACGTGATGAGCTTTGCGACCGAGAAGGAGTATACGCGTTTTTTGGAGATCTGTCCCGAGGTTGAAAAATACATCATCGATGCCGGCATCATCCTGATCAAGATTTGGCTCGAAGTCGGCCAGGACGAGCAAGAAAGACGCTTTCTGGCGCGCATCAACGATCCGCTGCGGCAATGGAAACTAAGCCCGATGGACCTGGAATCCTACAAGCATTGGTATGATTACTCGAAGGCGCGCGACAGCATGCTCAAAGCCACCGACAGCAAACACGCGCCCTGGCATATCCTGCGGACTGACGACAAGCGCCGCGGCCGCCTCAATTGCATTTCACACATCCTCTCGCTGATCCCATACAAGAAAATCCGACACGAGAAGGTCAAGCTGCCGAAGCGATTGACGGAGAACAGGTACGATGATCAGGCCTCGCTGAAAGGCCGGCATTTTGTCGTCGCGCGATATTGATGGAGCGCCTACGGGATTCACCTTAGGGGCAACATCTGAATTTTCGAGTTTCGCAGCATTGGTTAAGGAGAAAACTTAGGGCTCCAAATGGAGTGAAGACGATGCGAACCAACGTTATGCGAACCGAGGACAACGTCTACTATCTGCGGAATCGGCCCGCGCGCGCCGTCGCGATGACGCGGATCCAAGACGAGCGCAGTCACGAAGTTCTAAAGACCGGCCTTTATGTGATCGGCGGCGCGCTCATCGGGTTCGCGCTCGCGAATTTGCCGGCTCTCTCCGGAACGCTGCTGACGGCGCTCAACATCCTGCCGCCGCATCTGATCTAGCTTATCACCGCCAGCGGCGATGCAGCCACAGCCACTGCTCGGGGTATTGCCGAATCCAGCCCTCGATAATCGTGGTGACGGCCTGCATGGTGCCCTTGATATCGATGCGGCCTTCGACGTCGCGGACCGGCTCGACCGGGTCGGAAATCTCGCCCCAGAAACTATTGCCGTCCGGATTGCGCACCACGCGCATGCCGTAAATCGGCAGCTCGGTTTGCCGTGCCAGCATCGCGACCAGCGGATTGGCGAGGCAGGGGCGGCCGAAAAAGGTGACTTCGACGCCTTTGCTGTAGTGCTGGTCGGCTAGCATGCCGACATGGATACCTGATTGCAGCAGCCGGGCGAGCTTGACTGGCGCGTCGAGCCCGGTGGCAATGAGCTCGCCCATCAGCGGCTCGCGCAGCTTGACGATGACGTCGTTGACGGCGCCGATATTGGGCCGCCGGTACAGCACGGCGGATTTCACGCCGATCAGCTTGGCGCCGACGCCGGGCAGCTCCCAATTGGCCAGGTGTGCGGCAAAGCCGATCGTCGCCTTGCCGCTCTTGGTGATCCAATCGTGGCGCTCCTTGGATTCCGGCGGATAGGTGATGATGTCCGGCGTCTGCCGCCCAAAACCCTCGACGCAGAAGTCGTCGAGATGGGCGAATTCGATGGCGATACGGCCGAGATTATCCCACACGCCGCCGAGGATGGTTTCGATCTCGGCGTCGGATTTTTCCGGAAATGCCGCGCGCAATTGCTCGCGGCCGATGCGGTGCTCCTTGAACAGCGGGCCGATCCCGCGCATGAAGCCGCCGGCGAAATTCGCCATACGTCGCCGATCGGTATGCTTGATCGCGCTGAGAAGGCCGACGGTGAGTGAGCCGGCCGCCGCATCGAGCAGGTGCTTAAAACGCCGCTCAGACATCAGAACATGACGATGATCTTGCCAAACACCTGCCGGCTTTCGAGCCGGGCCAAGCCGCGCTCGAACTCGGCGAGCGGGACTTCGGTGTCGATCACCGGGGTGAGGCCGGACGCCATCTTGGCAAGGCTCTCGCGAATATTGCGGATCGAGCAGCCGAACGAGCCGAAAATGCGGTACTGCTGCAGATAGAGCTGAAATAGGTTCATGGTGATCGACTGGCCCGAGGTCGAGCCGCAGGTGACCAGCCGGCCGCCGCGCTTGAGGCAAAGAAGCGAGCCGTTAAACGTATCGGGACCGACATGCTCGAAGGCGACGTCGACGCCCTTTTTGCCGGTGAGCTTGCGTACGATGCTTTCGAAACGATCGGTCTTGTAGTTGATGACATGGTCGGCGCCGAGCGCCTTGGCCTTCTCCGCCTTGGCGTCATCGCCCACGGTGGTGATGACGGTGCAGCCGATCGCCTTCGCCATCTTGATCGCGCTGGTGCCGATGCCGGAGCCGCCGGCCTGGACCAGAATGGTCTCGCCCGGCTCGAGCTTGGCATTGTCGAACAGCATGTGCTGCACGGTGCCGAAGGCCACCGGCGCACAAGCGGCGTCGCGGAAGCTCACGCCCGGCGGGATCGGCACCACGAGCCGCGCCGGCATATTGATCAGGTCGCGGGCAAAGCCGTCGACATGGAAGCCCATGATTGAGGCGACGTTTTCGCAAAGATTGTCGCGGCCTTCGCGGCAGGCCTTGCAGGTGCCGCAGGTCAGCGCGCCGTAGGCGACGACACGGTCGCCGTTTTTGAACGAGCTGACATCCGATCCGACGGCGGCGATTTCGCCCGCCGCCTCGACGCCGACGATGAGCGGCAG
>JASHOX010000126.1 GCA_030038415.1 Xanthobacteraceae bacterium | reverse complement strand
TCGTCCCATGCAATGTCGGGATTGCCGGTGCACTTGAAATCCTTCAGCGCTTGCGCGAGTTCAGGCGTGCTGAGCGACGCCGAGGCCGCCGACGTCAAGGGCGCCGTCAAAAGCACCAGCGCGCCAGCTAATGCCGCTCGTGCGCTTGCTCTCACCGGTCATCCCTTTCGATAGTGCCGGTTTCATCATTCCGGGCGGCAGAAAAACTTCTGAAGCCAATCGGCCATTTGTCGCCCGCCTCGCCCGGCGGGTTCCAACAGTCACTGCGCCGTCAACCCGCCGTCGAGGGTGAGTTCGGCGCCGGTAACGAAGGCGGATTCCTCCGACAGCAGATAAACGCAAAGCGCGGCGACTTCGGCCGGCGTGCCGAAGCGGCCGAGCGGCACCATCGCCGCCATGCGCTCGCGGGCGCTGGCCGGATCGCGCACTTGCGCGACCAAGCTGTCGACCAGCGGGCCCTCGATGAAGGCCGGATGCACCGAATTGCAGCGCACCGGCGGCTTTTGCCGCGCGCCATAAAGTGCCACCGATTTGGTGAGTAACCGCACGCCTCCTTTCGACGCATTGTAGGCCGCAAGATTGTGTCCGCCGACCAGCCCGGAGACCGACGAGAGATTGACGATGGAGCTCCCGCTCCGCCGCATCAGCGGCATGGCGTATTTGCAGCCGAGAAACGTGCCGTCGAGATTGACCGCCATGACGCGGCGCCAAGTCGCGAAGTCGGTGTCCTCGACGCTGCCGACGGCGACAATGCCGGCGGCATTGACCAAGCCGTCCAGCCGTCCGGAGCTTTGCTCGATGGCGGCGATCACCCGCAGCCAGTCGGCCTCGGAGGTGACGTCGAGCGCGTGCGCGACGTCGCCGCGGCCGGCGAGATCGCTGGCGATGGCGACGCCGCTCTGTTCCTGCACCGCATCAACGATCGCCGATCCGATCGCGCCGGCGGCGCCGGTTATGAGAACGATCTTGTCCTTGAGACGCATCGCGACGAGAGACGTTCTGCAGCTAGGCTGCTTCGATCCGGATGCCGGCCTGCTCGCAGGAATTGGCGACGTCGCAGACGGTGGCGCGCTGCATGTCGCGCTTCCAGCGTAAATCGTCGAAGTCGGTGCCGCGGTGCATGGTGCAGCGATTGTCCCAGATCACCAGATCGTGGACGCGCCAGCGATGGGTGTAGACGAACTGCCGCTGCGTGGCGTGCGCCACGAGCTCGTCGATCAGGGCGCGGCCATCTTGCTCGGACATGCCGAAAATGCGGCCGGCATGGGAGGCGAGATAGAGCGATTTGCGGCCGGACTCGGGGATCGTGCGCACCAGCACTTGCGGCACCGGCGGCATGCCCGCTCGCTCCTCGTCGCTGAAATTGGTGAAGCCGAGTTTTGCCCGCGAATTAAAGATCGAATGCTCCGCCACCAGCGACTCGACGCGTCGCTTCATCGCTTCGGGCAACGCGTCATAGGCCGCGCGTTCGTCGGCAAATTCCGTGTGCCCGCCGATCGGCGGGATCGAGCGTGCATAAAGCAGCGACGCCAGCGCCGGCAGCCGCTTGAACGATGAATCGGTGTGCCACAGCCGGTTGCCGAGCTGGAACATGCGCTGCCGGCTTTCCTTGCCCCAGACCTCGTTGTTGTGATCGAGGTTGGAAACATCGGCGAATTCCTTGCGCACGCGCAACCGCGCGTCCTTGCGGTGCAGCGCGATCGTGGTCTCCAGCGGTCCGAAATGCCGCGCGAAGTCGAGATGCTGATCCTGCGACAGCTGCTGATCGGGGAAGATCAGGACCGCGTAGGCCGCGAACGCGTCCTTGATGTCGGCAAGATCGGAGGGCTTAAGGGGCAGCGACAAATCGACGTCGCCGATTTCGGCGGCAAAGCTCGGCGTGACCGGACAGACGGTGATGGCCATGGTCGTTGCCTCCCGGCGCGGGTCTTTATGTCGTTGCCGGATTGAATCACAACGGGCCGGCGACGGCAACGCCGCAGTGCCGGCCCCAACAACGCCTCAAGAAAAGCTTACTGCGTTCGTTTCGCCGCGGCGGCCACGATCTGATAGGCGTCGCTGAGCGACGGCTTGGTCTTGGAGACATCAGCGCCGACGCTGGCAAACGTCTTCATCATCTCGGCCTGCTCGTCGGCCGGCAGGCTGATCAGCTCGCCGCCGGTATCGGTCCAGCCCTTGCGCGCCTTGTTGACGATATCGCTCGCCAGCGGACCGATC
This sequence comes from Xanthobacteraceae bacterium, assembly GCA_030038415.1. GTDB lineage: Bacteria > Pseudomonadota > Alphaproteobacteria > Rhizobiales > Xanthobacteraceae > BOG-931. The sequence goes on along the minus strand of JASHOX010000126.1, from coordinate 7,846 downwards.
GCGGCCTGCTCCTTGGCGGCGTCTTCGTCGACAATTTTTTGCAGGTCGGCGGGCAGCGACTCGTACCAGGCTTTATTGATTTCGACGATCGCATAGACGGCGGGCTGTCCGGTCTCGGTGACGTATTTCGCCGCGTCCTGAAAGTGCATCGGCGTCCACACCACGATGCCGCCGACCGCGCCGTCAACGGCGCCCTGCTGGATCGCCGGCACGACGTCGCCGAGCGTCATCGCCACCGGCGTCGCTCCCAGCCGTCCGATCGCCTGCATTTGAAACGGCGAGGCGAGAACGCGGATCTTCTTGCCCTTGAAGTCCGCGAGATGCCGGATCGGATTCTTCGCGATCACGGAGGAGGGTGCGTTCATGAACAGCGCGACGCCGTGCAGCCCTTTGTCGGCGCCGAGCCCGAGCATCAGCTTTTTGACCGCCGGATCGGCGGCCAGCCGCTGGCCGTGATCCATGGAATTGACCAGGCCCGGTGCCGCCATCACTTCGAAGCGCTCATCGACGCCGACAAAGAATTCGGGCGGAATGAGCGCGCACTGGATGGCGCCGAATTGCGTGCCTTCGATCTGCCGCGGGATCGAGCCCAATTGGCTTGCCGGATAAATCTCGGTTTTGATTCGGCCGCCGGAATCCTTTTCCAGATTCGCGGCATAATTCTTGGCAAAGAAATAACTGGGATCGTTCAGCGTCGGCAGCGTCATTTTCATGACGTAGGTCTTGTCTTGCGCCTGCGCCGCTTGCAGCGCCAGCGCCGATGACAGGACCACGCCGCCGGCAGCCGCGGCGGCCCGTGCGACGAAACGTCGTGTCACGATGTTCATGCCCTCCTCCCCCGGGATATTGTTGCCGGTCATCTTAGAGGGCCGCCGCAGACTTAGTAAGCTGCGTGCAGTAGGCGCGCAGTCGCGCTTCGGTTGTATTACAAAAACTATTCCCGAAACATCGCCGGCGCAGCGTGCTCGCGCGCTCAGTTCAGCCGCAGCTCGGTAATGTGCTTCGGATCGGGCGTTAGCTCGCCCTTTTCGACGCGCTTGACGAGATCGACCAGCACCGCATTGGCGCGGCAGGACAGTCCGACCTTCTCGCCCTCGCGCACAATGAGGCCATTCAAAAATTCGATCTCGGTGCGGCGGCCCTTCTGCATGTCCTGGCCCATTGACGGGCGCTGTCCCGCCGCGGTGTGGGCGGAGTCCTTGAAGCGCTGCGCGTCGCAGGTCTGCTCAGCCACCGCGTCGCCTTCGCCGGCGCGCGCGATGGTTTCCGGCGGCAGATGCAAAATGTCCTCGAGCTGATAGCCGTGCGCCTGGCCGACGCGGATCGCTTCGGAGCCGAGGCGGGTGGAGAAGCGGCGGATCGGATCGTTCTTGAGCATGTCGCCGCCGCCGAGGCCGGTGCAGGCGGACAGCCCGTTTTGCATGGCGTTGGCGACCAGCTTCGACCAGCGCTCGCCCCAGAGATTGCTGGTTACCTTCGCGCTGTCGGCGTAAGCGACGAGCCGGCAGACCTCTTCCGCGCGCGGCGTGATGCGGCCGTGCACCTCGCCGGCCCGAAACACGGTATGCGCAGCGCCGTGCTTGGCGGCGCCGCGATGAACGAGGCCGGGCTCCGGTAGATTGACGGTGATCGAGCTGGCGATGCAGCCGAGCGTCTTGCCCCAGCCGACGACGCCGGCGACGGTCTCCTCGTTCATGCAATTCTGCAGCGACACCACGAAGCCGTCCGGCGCCAGATATTGCCGGATCAGCATCGTCGCCCAGGCGGTGTCGTAGGACTTCATGCAGACGAAGGCGATGTCGACCGGCTTTTCCTTGGCCAGAGCTTGCGCATCGGTGACGTGCAGCGCGCGCACCGGCACGGTGAATTCCGGCTCTTTCATCGCATGCGTCACCCGCAGCCCGTGCTTGCGCATGTGTTCGACATGCGCCGGCCAGGGATCGATGAAGGTCACGTCCTCGCCGGCCGCCACCATATGCGCGCCGGTATAGCCGCCGACCGCGCCCGCTCCAACAAAGGCGATTTTCTTGCCCATGATCTCCTCACGTTTCTCGTTCGAACTCGTCGCTCCAGGCCCGTTCGCGGTCTGGCTTTAGTTTTTTTCGGGCACCACCGCGATGGCTTCGATCTCGAACAGCGCGCCGTCATGCGCGAGCTTCGAGATCTGAATTGCGGTCGAGGCCGGCGGCGCCTTGGTGTTGACGTAGCGGTTGCGCACGTCGAGATAGGCGTGGATGTTGGCGATATCGATGAAAAAGGCGGTAACCTTCACCACGTGCTCGAAGCTCGCGCCCGCGGCAGCGAGCGCTAGCTTCAGGTTTTCGAAACACTGCACCACCTGAGCGGTGAAGTCGGGACCGGCGAATTTTCCGTCCGCGGTCATGCCGAGCTGCCCGGCGATATAAATGGTCCGGCTCGGGCTTCGCGTCTCGACGACATGGGTGTAGCCCCGCGTCGGCGGCATGGTGGAGGGATTTTGGAAGCGATGGCTGGCCAAGTTCATTTCCTCCCGGTGTCAGGCATTCCCACGTGTGCGGCTTATCTGCCCCATAATGCAAAGGTCGAAGCATCATGGCAAACTGCTCATGATGGCCGCTCGCTTGTTCCTCTTACTTGTCGCTATGACGCTGCTGCCGAGCGCGGCAAACGCCGACGCGCTCGACGGCGCAAGTCTGGCGTTGCCCTGGGTGCTGCCGTTCGTCGGCATTCTGCTCACCATCGCGCTCGGGCCGCTGCTGTTCCCCCGCCTGTGGCATCATCACTACGGTAAGTTCGCTTTTGTCTGGGCGGTGCTGACGCTGGCGCCGCTGGCGGCGATGCGCGGCGCCGACACGGCGCTGGCGCTTTTCGCCCATGCCATTCTCGGCGACTATCTCGGCTTCATTGCGCTTCTGTTCGCGCTCTATGTCGTCGCCGGCGGCATCATGCTGACCGGCACGCTGCGCGGCACGCCGCCTGTCAACGCCGCCGTGATGGCGTTCGGAACGCTGATCGCCAGCATCGTCGGCACCACCGGCGCCGCCATGATCTTGATCCGGCCGCTCTTGCGCGCCAATGCGGCGCGGCTGCACAACGTCCACGTCGTCGTGTTTTTCATCTTTCTGGTCGGCAATGTCGGCGGCGCGCTGTCGCCGCTCGGCGATCCGCCACTGTTCATCGGCTTTCTCAACGGCGTCGATTTTTTCTGGCCGGCGCAGCAGCTGTGGCGGCCCACGGTTTTCGCCGCCGTCTGGGTGCTGGCGCTGTTCGTGGTGATGGACGTGTGGCTCTACTTTCGGGACCGCCGTGCCGCGCCGGTCGGCGAACCGGCCGCGCCGCGCGAACCGCTGCGCGTCCATGGCGGCGTCAACCTCCTGTTTCTTGCGCTCATTATCGTCGCGGTCGTCGACTCGGCGCTGTGGCAGCCGGGGATCGGCTTTACCCTCTATGGCACGACGCTGCCGCTGCAGGATCTGGCGCGCAATGCGCTCCTGATCGTCGCCGCGCTCGCCTCGCTGTGGCTCACGCCCAAGGCGCAGCGAGCCGCCAACGGCTTCACGTTCGAGCCGATCCTCGAAGTCGCTTGCCTGTTTGCCGGCATCTTCGTTTGTGCCGGTCCGGTGCAGGCTATGCTCGACGCCGGCCATGACGGAGCGTTCGGCTGGCTCCTGACCGCGGTGACGCGCCACGACGGCACGCCGCACCAGGTGGCTTATTTTTGGCTCACCGGCATTCTTTCGGCGATCCTCGACAACGCGCCGACTTATCTCGTCTTCTTCAAGCTCGCCGGCGGCAATGCCGCCGACTTGATGACCACGCTGGCGCCGGCGCTGGCGGCGATCTCGATGGGCGCGGTCTATATGGGCGCGCTCACTTACATCGGCAATGCGCCGAATTTCATGATCTACGCCATCGCCACCGAGCGCGGCGTCAAAATGCCGAGCTTTTTCGGCTACATGATCTGGTCGATCGTCGTGCTGGTGCCGCTGTTCGTCGCGCTAACTTACTTTTTTGTCTCAACGCCATAGCGTTTACGGCGCGCCCCCGCCGATTATCGTTGCCTTCCCATTCCGCTCCGGTTACGCGAAGGCTTTCGCGAAGACCAGGCCGTGACCGACCATTTCACCCCGCACATCATTTTCGGCCTCGACCCGATGTGGTTCGCGACCGTCCTTTTGTGCGTGACCTATGCGGTCATCATCTGGGACCGGGTCAACCGCGCCATCATCGCGCTGGTCGCCGCCGGCATCGCGGTGATTGCTGGCGCGCTCGATCAGGCCGAGGCGCTCAAAGGCATCGATTGGAACACCATCGGCACGCTGACCGGGCTGATGATCATCACCTCGATCGCGCAGCGCTCCGGCGTGTTCCAATATGCCGCCATCCGCTCGGCGCAGCTGGCGCGCGCGCATCCGGCCGCGCTCTTGCTCCTTGTTCAGCTGGTGACGTTCTTCGTTTCGGCGATCCTCAACAATGTCAGCACCGTGCTTTTGATCGCGCCGGTGACGCTCGCGGTCACCCGCGAATTGCAGATCGCGCCGTTTCCATTTCTGATCGCCGAAGTGCTGGCCGCCAATATCGGCGGCACCGCAACGCTGATCGGCGACCCGCCGAACATCATGATCGGCTCGCAGGCAGGCTTAAGCTTCAATAGCTTTATCGTTCATCTAGCGCCGATCGTCGTGGTCGTTCAAGTCGTGCAAGCGCTGATGCTGCATCTGCTCTGGGGTCGGGCCACGCATGCCACCATCGAGAACCGGCTGCGCGTCATGACGCTCGACGCGCGCGCCGCCATCGTCGATCTGCCGCTGCTGTTGCAGTCCGTGGCGGTGCTGGCCGTCGTGATCGTTGCGCTGATCTTCGAGGAGCGGCTGCATCTGGAGCCGGCGACGATCGCGATGGGCGGCGCGGCGGTGCTGATGCTGCTCGACAATTGGGAGCATCGCAGCGACAAGCAGACCGTCAATGTGACGCGAACCCTGACCGAAGTGGAATGGATCACCATCTTCTTCTTCGTCGGCCTGTTCATCGTGGTGCACGCTGTCGAGGTCAGCGGGCTCTTACAGCTCCTTGCCGGCAAGCTCGTCGCCGTCACCGGCGATAATCTCGCCTTGGGCGGCGTCATTATTCTCTGGCTGTCGGCGTTCCTCGCCGCGTTTATCGACAATATCCCGTTCGTCGCGGTGATGATCCCCGTCATCAAAAGCATGGCGCCGGCGTTCGGCGGGCCGGCGCATATCGCGCCGCTGTGGTGGTGCCTGTCGCTCGGCGCCTGCCTCGGCGGCAACGGCACGCTGGTCGGCGCCACCGCGAACCTCACCGTCGCCGGCGTCGCCGAGCGCAACGGCGTCGCCTTTGGCTTCGTCAAATATACGCTCTACGCGCTACCGATGATGATCGTTTCGATCCTCATCTGTCAGCTTTACGTCTGGCTGCGGTATTTTTAGCGCCGCGCAAGATTCAGGATTTCTTTGCCATACCGGCAGAACCCGGCGCCGCGCCGGCGTTCGGCCACATGATGGTGAACATTCTTCGCCATTGTCGCGTCCGCAAATGGTGGGAACTGACCCGCTGACCGCGCCGTTATCGGGCCGGCTACAGGGTCGGAGAGAGGTATCGCCGTGGCGCCTCGGCGGATTATCAGCCATTCGATCGGGCCGACGGCATTCGCCGGCCTGTTGGCCGTAGCCTTATTCGCGCCCGGCCCGGCGCAGGCCGGATTTTTCGACTTCCTGTTTGGCGGTTCGCAGGACCAGCAGGCCCCGCAGCCGCAATCTTATGCCGAACCGCCGCCGCCGGCGCTCGGCCGCGTGGCGCCGCCGGCGTTAGGTCCCGAAAGCGTGCGCCAAGGCGGCGGCGGCGGCCGCGTCACGGCCTATTGCGTGCGGCTGTGCGACGGCCATCCCTTTCCGCTTGGGCGCCTCGCCGATGCGACGCCGGTTGAGACCTGCCGGGCGATGTGTCCGGCCAGCCAGACCAAGGTTTTTTACGGCAGCGAGATCGGCGGCGCCGTGGCCAAGGACGGCGGGCGTTATGCCAACCTCGACACCGCTTTCGTCTATCGCCAGCGATTGGTCGCCAACTGCACCTGCAACGGCAGGAATGCCCGCGGGCTGGCGCCGTTCGATCTGTCGAGCGATCCGACGCTGAAGCCCGGCGACATCGTTTCGACCAAAAACGGCCTGATGGCCTATACCGGCAAGAATGGCACGACCGACGCCTTCACCCCGATCGATCCGGCAAGCATCGCCACCGAGCTGAACTCGGCTACGTCGCACGTCGCCGCCGCCCCGCGGCCCAACGCGGAAACGCTGGCCGAGGCGAATACAGAAAGCAAACCGCCACCGGCGTCGTCGGTGAATCTCGGCGCCACAATGCGCGGACCGGTCGCGCGTTGATTAGACCGTATACCTATAAAATCGGGATGTCCGCTTAAGCCCAGAAAGCGGACATCGAGCAGATGTCGGAGTGCGTCCGTCAAGTGCCAGAAGCCGACGTCGCGCTATTGGCAGCACGCCTCAGATTTTCGCTTCGCCAAGTGATCGGTTAACTGCGGGCCAGCGCGACGCATACGGCTGCGCCGGCCGGCAATCAGCTGCGTGACCTTCGCGAAAGCAGTTCTCAGCGGTGCGGGCCTGGATGAGCGCTGTAGGGGAATCCGGAAAGCTCCCGAACCGTGAGTTCGCCGCTGTGGTCGACGTCCAGGCGGTCGAACTCGGCTGCCATGAACTGCATCCACTCCGCTCGCGACACCCGTCCGTTCTTGTCTGTGTCCATCAGCTGCAACATTTGCCGCGCCCAGAGCTCGCCCGCCGCCACGCCTCGCGCGTTGACGGCGAAAGCCGGAGTCGACGCCGCTCCGACGGCAAGTGACGCCGCCACTAAAGCGATCTTTGCGATTTTGAGCATGATCCTCTCCCGAGATTTACCCAGATACTCACTCTCTCAGAGGACCTATTGGCGCATTGAGCGAAATCAATGCACTGGTGCGAAATCAGCTGCTGGGCGACAGGGACGAAATTTGTAAGGCGTTGTAGTAAAAAAATATACTTCTTACTCATCGCATTAGATGCCCCGTTTCCAGAACCGGCAAGCTATTTAAAAGCTATTGGCGCAACGCTTGCGGTACTTTGTTTGATCGCTCAGATTTCCTCACCTAGGGGCACTCTCAAGCCTAGTGAGTCCGAATGGACTGGCAGGTGGTGTTTTTCTATCTCGTGGTGATTGCTTTAGCAGCCGCCGTCACTTTTTGGTTACTGCACGAAATCAAAAAAATTGGAAAGTGAAGAAATAACCGAGCGCCTGACCGCTTGCGTCGCGGACGATCAAGCATTTCGCGCCGCCTTCGATTGAGCACGGCGGCGGAAAACGGCGTTCGGTTACTGGGGCAGGCACGGCACGCGCCGGGTCATGCTCGGCAGGCTGACGTCACACAAAATCGGATCGGGCGTGGAGGTCACAATGGAAAACAAGCCATCCTCACCGGTGCTCACTGTGGTGATGTCAAAACCGCGATCGCCCAACTCCCGATCGATTAGGGCTGCAACCGCGGGGTCGTCCTCCATGCATAGAATTGTGCCGTGCAAGTTCCCATGACCTCCATCCCGGCTCGGATGAAATCGAAATAGGACTAGTGAATTGTCGGAATCCAAATTAGTGGGACAGTGCAATGGCGTAAACTGTGAAGAATATCAGCGCTGGCTGTGATTTATCCGTAGTCGAAAAATATATTTCTTATTCGTGAATCGCGATCTTGAACTGCGGAACTGACGTTGAGCCCAAATCCGCGGGGATCGAAAAAACGGCGTTGCTAATTCGTCTCAGCCTTCGCCCCGCCGCAGCTTGGATTCGCATCTCAAACTTAAGT
>JASHOX010000125.1 GCA_030038415.1 Xanthobacteraceae bacterium | reverse complement strand
GCTGCAGAGAGCGCACCAGAAGGAGCGCGATCCAGGCGCCCATCGACGAGCCGACGAGGATTTGTGGGCCGCGGCTATAGGCGTCGAAAACGCTCAAGCTTTCGGCGAGCCAGCGGCCGATCGTGCCGTCGGTAAAAGCGCCCTCGGATTCGCCGTGGCCGGAATAGTCGAACCGCACGCAGGCGCGGCGCTGACGTGTAGCCCAGTCGGCCAGCGCCTGCGCTTTGGCGCCCTTCATGTCGGATTTGTAGCCACCGAGCCAAAACAGGCCCGGGGACGTGCCTTCGTGCGCACGCACGGCGATGGTGCGCCGCTCGGTCCCCTCGCCAATCCGCAGGAATTTCAGGCCGTTATCGTTCATGGGAAGTCTGCACTCGCAAGCCACGGCAACCGAACATAAATCATGATGCAGGCACGCCCTATCTGCGCAATGCCACGGCCGACATCGCGCATTGTCGTTGACTCGAACCGAAAAACTCTCGATCCTCCGCGCTTCCTGGCAACGATTCAAAGGAGACAAAGCCCATTCGTCGCCCAATCAGACTGCCGCAGCCCGCCACCAAGGATGGGCCGCGCATCAACGAGGAGATCCGCGTTCGCGAGGTCCAGCTCATCGATAAAGACGGCGCCAACAAGGGCGTCACTCCGATAGACACGGCATTGGCCATGGCACAGGAGGCCGGGCTCGATCTAGTGGAGATCGCGCCGAATTCGGTCCCGCCGGTCTGCAAAATCCTCGATTACGGCAAATACAAATATCAGGCACAAAAGAAAGCCGCCGAGGCGCGCAAGAAGCAGAAGGTCGTCGAGATCAAGGAGATCAAGCTGCGGCCGATGATCGACGATCACGATTACGACGTCAAAATGCGCTCGGTGCAGCGCTTCTTCGAGGAAGGCGACAAGGTCAAGGTGACGCTGCGGTTCCGCGGCCGCGAAATGGCGCATCAGGAGCTCGGCTACAAGCTCCTCGACCGGGTTAAGGCCGATACCGCCAAGATCGCCAAGATCGAGCAGGAACCTCGCTTCGAAGGCCGCCAAGTGGTCATGGTTCTGGCGCCGCGGTGATTGCCTGCGGCCATTTGGCCACCTGAAATCGACGACATGACATGATTTTACGGTAGGCACCTGCGGTGCCTGCCGTTTTGCCTGCCGCGAATTATCGCGAGAGGAGGAAGTCATGCCGACATTCATCATTATGTTGAACTGGACCGACCAGGGTATCCGCAACATCAAGGATGCACCGAAGCGCGCGGCCGCGGCGCGCGAACTGGGCAAGAAGGTTGGCGTCGAGATCAAGCAGCTGTTCCTGACCACCGGCGACTCCGATCTCCTCGCCATCGTCGAGGCTGCCGACGGCGCCAATCTTGCCAAGTTCTGCATGGCGGCCGGTGCTACGGGCAATGTGCGCACGAAAACGATCCGCGCCTGGCCCGAAGCGGAATACATGAAGCTCATTTCCGAGCTGCCCTAAGCTTCGGCCGGAACGCCCGTTTTTACGGCGCGCGACGTTCGCCGCGTCTGGCCAAGCATTGCCAATTCGAGGACTCTCTGCCATAACCCCGCCCTCTCGCCGCCCGGCTGATTAAGGGCTGCCGTGGCGGCGTGACGTGCTCACGCACAATCAGCTCATTTTCGAGCATTTTCAGCCGCGGCGGATACGCGCCTTGCGGCCATAGGAGAGCCAAATGCCCAAGATGAAGACCAAATCGGGCGCTAAAAAGCGCTTCAAGGTGACGGGGTCCGGCAAGGTCCTCTATGCGCAGTCGGGCAAACGCCACGGCATGATCAAGCGCACCAAGAAGCAGATTCGTCAGCTGCGCGGCACTAACGTGCTGTTCAAGACCGACGGCGACAACGTCAAAAAGTATTTCTTGCCGAACGGCTGATTGCAGGGATCAGCAAGCCGCTCGTTCCCGCGGAAGCGGGGACCCAGATGAACTGCATTCGAAGCAAGTGACCCCTGGGTTCCCGCTTGCGCGGGAATGACCGGAGGGGGATGAGAGGAGATCGATCATGGCTCGCGTCAAACGCGGCGTCACGTCCCATGCCAAGCACAAAAAGGTGCTCAAGGCCGCCAAGGGCTATTACGGCCGCCGCAAGAATACTATCCGCATCGCCAAGCAGGCGGTGGAGAAGGCCAACCAATATGCCTTTCGCGACCGCAAGCGCAGGAAGCGTACGTTCCGCGCGCTGTGGATCCAGCGTCTTAACGCGGCGGTGCGTCCGTTCGGGCTCAATTACAGCCGCTTCATCGCCGGATTATCCAAGGCCGGCATCGCAGTCGACCGCAAGGTGCTTTCCGACCTCGCCATCACCGAGCCGGCCGCTTTCGAGGCGATCGTCGGACAGGCAAAATCCGCGCTCGCCGTGTGAGCGTGTCATGATCGATCGCGCTTATGTGCAGCGTATGGCGCGCTATAATCGCTGGCAGAATGAAAATCTGTACGGCGTCGCCGATGCGTTGTCGGATGCCGAACGCCGCAAGGATCGCGGCGCCTGGTTCGGCTCGATCCACAAGACGCTGAGTCATATCCTCTGGGGCGATCAGACCTGGATGAGCCGCTTCACCGACCTGCCGAAGCCGGAGGTCGGAATCCCAGGCTCGGTCACGCTTTATCCCGACTGGGAAAAGCTTAAATCGGGACGTATCGCGTTCGACCGCACCAGCATGGACTGGGCCGAGCGCGTCGACGACGAATGGCTGAAGGCGGATCAGACTTTCTTCTCCGCAGCCACTCAGCGCGAATGGACGCATCCGCGCTGGGTGCTCGTCGCTCACATGTTCAATCACCAGACCCACCATCGCGGGCAAGTTCATTCTATGCTGACGCAGGCAGGCGGGCGGCCGAGCGACACTGACCTGACTGTCATGCCGGATTGAAAAAATGACTAACGGCGCGCCAATCAATCTTGACCCGAAAGCCGAAGAGGAAATCCTCGGCAAAATTGCTGCGGCAGAAAACGAAACTGCTCTTGAGGCAATTCGAGTAGCGGAACTCGGGAGCAATGGTCGGATCACGACTTTTGCTAGACTAATCGGCTCGATGCCTCCTGAGCAGCGCAAACATAATGGCATTATCATAAATCAGATTAAGAATCGCATTACCGCGGCCATCGAGGTGCGCCGCGAGGCGCTCAAGGATTTTGCGCTCGCCGAGCGGCTCAACAGCGAGAGCGTCGATGTCACGCTGCCTGTGCGCGAAGCGCCGTTCGAGGTCGGCCGCATCCATCCGATCACCCAGGTCGTCGACGAATTGACGGCGATCTTCGCCGATATGGGCTTTGCCGTCGCCGAAGGCCCCGACATCGAAACCGACGATTACAATTTCACCAAACTCAATTTTCCAGAAAACCATCCGGCGCGCTTGATGCACGACACGTTCTTCTTCAATCCGAAGCCGGACGGTTCGCGGCTCCTTTTGCGCACGCACACCTCGCCGGTGCAGGTGCGCACCATGCTGACGCAAAAGCCGCCGATCCGCGCCATCATCCCCGGCCGCACCTATCGCTGCGACAGCGATCAGACGCATACGCCGATGTTCCACCAGATCGAGGGCCTGGTCATCGACCGGCATTCGCATCTCGGCCATCTGAAGTGGATTCTCGAGGAATTCTGCAAGGCTTTCTTCGAGGTCGATCGTGTCGGCATGCGGTTCCGGCCGTCGTTCTTTCCGTTCACGGAACCTTCCCTTGAAGTCGACATCCAGTGCCGCCGCGACAAGGGCGAAATCCGTTTCGGCGAGGGCAGCGATTGGCTGGAAATCCTCGGCTGCGGCATGGTGCATCCGAACGTCATGCGCAATTGCGGGCTCGATCCCGACGAATATCAAGGCTTTGCCTGGGGCATGGGGATCGATCGCGTCGCCATGCTCAAATACGGCATGCCGGACCTGCGCGCCTTCTTCGAGGCGGACGTGCGCTGGCTCGACCATTACGGCTTCCGCCCGCTCGATTTTCCGACGCTGGCGGGAGGATTGAGTTCTTAATCATGTTGGACCTTGCAACAACGGGAATTTCGCTTGTTAGCGCGGTTATAGGCGGTGCAGTTGTTGCCGTTGTCTCCCACAGTCTGACGCTGCAACGAGAGAACAAAAGCCGTAGAACCGAAAAATCAATTGAATACAGAATTGAAGCTTGGAGGACGATCGCCAATCAGACTGGACGAACGTTAGATGCGGACGCGTTTGAGAAGGCGCTCGCTGAAGTAATTTTGTTTGGAAATGAGGAAGAAGTTCGGCTCGTAAGCAAGATAATGGACGAATTTGTTGCTAATCACACATCAGACACCACGGAGTTGCTGAAAGTCTTGCGACGGAACATTCGTAGTGAACTCGGTCTTCAGAAGACGAGCATCGAATTTCGTTGGTTACGTGTGAATTGGGTGAAAGAGCCTCTTGAGGACGGAGCGGACGAAATGTTGAGCGTACAGCCGGCTCAGCCTGTTCCCTCCCCCCTTGTGGGGGAGGGGTAGGGAGGGGGGGTGTAAGTGCCGCACGCAAAAATCAGCGAGCATCAGCGGGACCGTGCGAAGCAACTTCGCCAGCGGATGACGCGCGCCGAGAATCTGCTGTGGCGCTACCTGAAGGCTCATCACGTCGATGGATTATCATTCCGCCGCCAAGTCCCTATGCGTCTATTTATTCCAGACTTCGTTTGCCACTCTGCGCGGATCGTTGTTGAAATTGATGGCTCGAGCCACGATTTCGCTTCCCGGCAGCAAGCGGATCGACGGCGAGATGGTTGGCTCGAATCCCAAGGCTACGCTGTGCTTCGTTTCACGGACGAACAAGTTCTGAAAAGCCTCGAAGGCGTTATTGCGGTTATCCGCGAAGCGGCCTCGACGCGTTTGCAGCAACTTCCCCCCTCCCTACCCCTCCCCCACAAGGGGGGAGGGAACGGGCCTGAGCGCGCTTCGAGGAAGAGTCCCACCTCCGACCTCCCCCACAAGGGGGGAGGGAACAGTGCCGCATCATGATGAAGTTCACCCTCGCCTGGCTCAAGGAGCATCTCGACACCGATCAATCGCTCAGTGCGCTTGCCGATAAGCTGACCATGATCGGGCTTGAGGTCGAGCGCATCGAGGACAAGGCGAAAGAGTTTGCGCCGTTCGTGATCGCGCAGGTGACCGATGCCAAGCAGCATCCCAATGCGGATCGCTTGCGGGTGTGCATGGTCGATACCGGCTCCGGTGATCCGGTGCAGGTGGTATGCGGCGCCCCGAACGCGCGCACCGGCATGAAATGCGTGTTCGCGCCGCCCGGCGCATTCATTCCCGGTAAGAACATCACGCTCGGCGTCGGCAAGATCCGCGACGTGGAGAGCCGCGGCATGCTGGTGTCCGAATTCGAGCTGCAGCTCTCCGAGGATCACGAAGGCATCATCGACCTGCCGGACGATGCGCCGGTCGGCGAGCCTTACGCCAAATATGCAGGCCTCGACGATCCGGTGATCGAGATCAATTTGACGCCGAACCGGGGCGATGCCACCGGCGTGCACGGCATCGCGCGCGATCTTGCCGCCGCCGACATGGGCAAGCTCATTGATCCAGCGGTCAAGCAGATCAAGGGCGAGTTTCCCTGCCCGGTGAAGGTGACGCTCGACTTCGGCGCGACGCCGTCGCTGTGCCCGGCCTTCGGGTTGCGCCTCGTTCGCGGCGTTAAGAACAGGCCGTCGCCGGACTGGCTGCAAAAGCGGCTGATCGCGATCGGGCTCCGGCCTATCAATGCGCTGGTCGATATCACCAACTTCATCACCTATGACCGCGGCCGGCCGCTGCACGTGTTCGACGCCGCGAAAGTGCGCGGCAATCTTGTGGTGCGGCGCGCGCGGCTCGGCGAAACGCTGCTGGCGCTCGATGGCAAGACCTATACGCTCGACGATACCATGTGCGTCATCGCCGACGACGAGGGCGTGGAATCGCTTTCCGGCATCATGGGCGGCGAAAAAACCGGTTGCTCGGAAACGACCACCGACGTTCTGATCGAGTCCGCACTGTGGGAGCCAATGAACATCGCGCAGACCGGCCGTCGGCTCGGCGTCAATTCCGACGCCCGTTATCGCTTTGAGCGCGGCGTCGATCCGGCCTTCATGCTGCCCGGCCTCGAACTGGCGACGCACATGGTTATGGATTTCACCGGCGGTACGCCGTCGGAGATCACCGTCGCTGGCAGCGCCGAGCCAGTGGAGCGCGTCATCGATTTTCCGCAGTCCGAGCTCAAGCGGCTCGCCGGTCTTACCGTGCCGCTCAGCGAAATGCGCCGCGTGCTCGAACGCCTCGGCTTCTTCGTCGCCGGGCAGGGCGAGTACGTGAAAATCGCGGTGCCGTCGTGGCGGCCCGATATCGAAGGCAAGGCCGATGTCGTCGAGGAGGTGGTGCGCATCCTCGGCGTCGAGCGCGTGCCGCCGACGCCGTTCGACCGTGGCGAAGCGCCGCGCAAGCCGGTGCTCACGCCGATCCAGGTGCGCACCCGCAAGGCCAAGCGCGCGCTCGCTGCGCGCAACCTGGTCGAAGCGGTGACCTGGTCGTTCATCGCCGCGCAACCGGCGGAATTGTTCGGCGGCGGCAAGTTGGAGCTCAAGCTCGCCAATCCGATCGCGGCCGATCTTTCCGACATGCGACCGAGCCTCATTCCCGGGCTCATTGCCGCCGCACAGAAGAACGCCGACCGCGGCTTTTCCGACGTCGGCCTGTTCGAAGTCGGGCAGATCTTCCGCGGCGACCAGCCCGCCGATCAACTGACCGCCGCCGCCGGCATCCGGCGCGCTTTGGCAAAGCCGTCCGGCATCGGCCGGCACTGGTCGAAGCCCAAGGACGAAGGTGAGGTCGGCGCCTTCGATGCCAAAGCCGATGCGCTCGCAGTGCTCACCGCGGCCGGTGCTTCGCCGCAGGCCTTGCAGGTGGTGCCGGGCGGACCGGCCTGGTTTCACCCCGGGCGTTCCGGAACGATCCAGATCGGGCCGCAGAACGTACTCGGCCATTTCGGCGAGTTGCATCCGAACGCGCTGCAAGCGCTCGATGCCGAGGCGCCGCTGGTCGGCTTCGAAGTGATTCTCGAGCGCATTCCCGATCCGAAGACCAAAGGCACCCGCGCCAAGCCCGCGCTCGAACTGTCGCCGTTCCAGCCGGTCGATCGCGATTTTGCCTTCGTGGTCGACCGTAACGTCAAAGCCGCCGATATCGTGCGCGCCGCGCTTTCGGCCGATCGCAAGCTCATTACCGGCGTGACGGTCTTCGATATTTACGAGGGCCAAGGCATCGAGCCCGGCAAAAAATCGATTGCGATCGCGGTCACGCTGCAGCCGCGCGACAAAACGATGACGGATGCTGAGATCGAGGCGCTGGCGTCAAAGATCGTGGGCGAAGTCAACAAGCGCACCGGCGGGGTCTTGCGGGCGTAACGCCCGGGAATGATCCCAACGAGTTACGCTAGCGCTCCGGCGCCATGATCGTCGGCGTGCCACCGAAATACTGCGGCGACGCTTCCTGCCGCCTCTCCTCGTAGCGACGTGCCCGGCGTTCGACATGCTCGCCCCCCGGCGTGCGCTTCTTGCTTTCCTCGGCTAGCGCCGGGGCCCCTGGCCGCATCGGTCCTAGATGCGCCAACACCGCGTCGGCGGCGCGTTCGCCGGATTCCCAGGCGCCGCCCACGGTGCCCCATAGAGTTTCGTGCGCGGCCTCGCCGGCATACCAGACATTGTCGGCGATCGGTTCAAGCAATTGCCGGCGCGCAAACTGGCTGCCGGGCACGGCGGCCGACCAGGCGCCAAGCGCATAAGGCTCGGCATCCCAGCGCGTCGCATGTTTGCGGCCGATCGCACTTTTGACTTCCGAGCCGAAAAGTCCGGCTAGCCAATTGACGGCGAAATCGATCATCGCGGCCTCGCCTTGCGCCGAAAGGTCGCGGCCGAACGCGCCGCCGATGTCGATCAGGCAGAGCTCGGTGCCCGACACGTTGGCGAGCATCGCCGCGGTATGCGTGTCGGTCGATTTTTGCAACACCAGATCGTCGCTTTCGAGGCCCAACGGATTGCCGAGGAGCTCGAGCGCAATGTGATCGTAGCTGCCGAGCGACATGCGGCCGAAGGCGTCGATCTGATGATGGCCGAGCTCCGGACTGAACTTGAGCCCGCCCGAGGAGACGACATTGGTCGGCACGGTGACGATCGCGGTTCGCGCGGCGATCGTGCCCTTGGCGGTTTCCACCGTGATGCCGCCCCTGGTGTCGACCGTCGTCGCCGGCGTCGCCGGATGAATATTGAGACCCTGCCCGAGCGCGGTGAGGAGCGCGCCGAATCCCTGCTTGCAGAAAGCCGCCGCATTGCGCTCGCGGGCATGCGCAAAATCGAACGACGACACTTGGGCCAAGTCCTTGGCGCAGAAGTAGGGGCCGAGCACGAAGTCGATCGTCGCGCGCCAGTCGCCGAGATCGGGCGGCACGGCCTGCACGCAGGGAATGTCGGTCTTGCGCGCCACCTCGTCGATCGCGCGCGTGGTGCGCACCTGCGCGGTCAGAAAATCCTCCAGCTCGCCCTCGCGCGCATAACGCAGGCCGATCCGCACCTTCTGGCTTTGCGGCGCCGGATAGATGTCGATACCGCGCACCGGCGTGAGCTTGGTCACCGGGTTGGTGTCCGGCAGATAGATCCAATGTGCGCCACGATCGAACGGCACGCCGAAGCTCGTCACATCGGTGACGCAGCGGCCGCCGATATGATCGGTCGCCTCGATCACCACATAGCGCCGTTCGGCGGCGGCAAGCCGGCGTGCGGCGGCGATCCCGGCGGCGCCGGCGCCGACGATGACGACCTCGACCGGGCCCGATGACGGCGCGGTCGCGGCGGATGCGGGACGAGCCGCCAGCGCGGCGGAGGCGGCGAGGAACGAACGGCGACTGAGCTGCAAGGCCTTGCCCGGCATGGTTTTCCAAAACGCTTACGACGCAGATTGCCCGAACTGCGCGGAGCGGGCAAACGCCGCGGTTCAACTTGGGTCAATAAAGCACACGATGCGTGAGCCAAATTGCAAGGGGTTTTGCGCCGATTGTGCGCAATGAAAAGACGCGGCAAAACCGCGCGAGCTAGGAGGCTCCGAGCCCCAAGCGAGGCCCTGACTGCACCTTGTGCTTGCCGAGGAGCGTCGCTACCTCTGCCGTCCGGCGGAGAACAAAATGCTCGACGACGTCGTCAACGCAATTACGCAGATGTTTTCGCCGCCGCTGCGCGCGGTGTTGTGGAAATCGATCCTTTTGGCATTGGCGCTGATTGTCGTCGTCGGCATCGCGCTCGATCGGCTGATCGTGTACCTGGTGGACGTCGGCGGTGCCTCGGTGGAGACCACGGTCGGGCCGCATGCGCATCTGCCGGTCGACGCCGTCGCCTGGGTGCTATCGATCGCCGCCAGTCTCGGTATCCTCGTTGGCGGCGTGTTTCTGATGCCGGCGGTCACCGCGCTTGTCGCCAGCTTTTTCGCCGACCGCATCGGCGAAGAGGTCGAGCGCGCCCATTATCCCGCCGATCCGCCCGGCAAGGCGCTGCCGCTTTGGCTCGCGATGTGGGAGGGCGGCAAGACCGCGCTGCTTGCCGTTCTGATCTACCTATGCGCAGCGCCGCTATTGCTGTTCGCCGGCTTCGGCGCGGTGATTTTCTTTCTCGCCACCGCGTATATTCTCAGTCGCGAGTATTTCGAGCTTGCCGCCATGCGTTTCCAGCCGCCCGCCGAAGCCAAGCTCCTGCGTAAACACAACGCCATGACGGTCTATATCGCCGGCCTGTTCATCGCCGCTTTCGTCTCGATCCCGATTGTCAATCTCGCCACGCCGCTGTTCGCAATGGCCCTGATGGTGCATGTGCACAAGCGGCTAGGGAGAGAGAAACTAACGCCTCGGATGGCGCTCCCCGAACGGTGAAGCGGGCATCGTGGGATTAGACCAGCTCCAATGCCGCGGCGCGGGCTTCCGGGACGACATCGTGATCGTAGAGGCGCTTGCGGAACTCGGCGTGGGCGGCGATCTCGGCGTCCCGGATATTGATGTCGCCGTGGAACGTATCGTAGCGCAACCCGTTGGCGCGCGCGCCGGATTGCACCTTCGCGGTTCGCTCACGACGGAGCCGCTCGTAGGCGAGCAATGCTGCCAGCACAGTCGTGCGGTCAGTGTTGGTCAGGATGGTCGCAAGCGCCATGCCGTCCTCGATCGACTGGTTGGCGCCTTGACCGAGGTGCGGCAGCATCGCGTGGGCGGCGTCGCCAAGGAGCGTCAGCCTTCCGCGGGTCCACGAGGGCAGCGGGTCACGATCGTAGAGTGCCGATCGAAACGTCGTCTGGACTTGGCGCAACAAAGATCCAATCCGCGGGTCCCAGCCCATGAACTCCCGGCGCAGCGCCTCCGGGTCGCCGGCGGCCGACCAGGATTCTTTCATTTCGCTATCGGCCGGTACAAAGCCGACAAAATTGACGAGCGTTCCGGCGCGCAGCGGATAGGTCAGGAAGTGCTTGCCCTTGCCGAGCCACATCAGCCAGCTTGCGGCCGGCCATTGCGGTACTAGCTCGGAGCGCACCACGCCACGGTAAGCGACGGTCCCCGAGAACACCGGGCGCGAGGCGGGAAACACATGCTCCCGAAGCACGGAGTGGATGCCGTCCGCGCCGATGACGACGTCGCCTTCGGCGACGGCGCCATTTTCGAAGGTGACGCGCGCCACCTCGCCATGCCGCTCGAAGCCGGTGCAGCGATGCCCGGTATGCACCGCACCGGCCGGCAGGGCTTTAGCCAGCATGTCCACAAGGTCCGCCCGATGCATGCCATAGGTCGCGTTCCAACCCGATGAGTCCGTGACCTGCACGGGAGCGATGAGGGTTCCGTCGTGATGGAAGTATCGCGAATCGCCGCCGACTTTGGCGCCGAATTTTTCGACTGCCGGACCCAGGCCCACCCGCTGCAGCTGGCGGACGCAGTTCGGCGTGATGTACACGCCGGCCCCGACCTCGCCCAGCGCGGGAGCTTGCTCGTAAACCGCCACGCGCAGACCTTGCGCGACGAGGGCATTCGCCACGAATAAACCGCCGATTCCACCGCCGACGATAACGATGCTGGGCCGTGACTGTGTCATGGTTTACACTCTCGCTCGATGCCGCGCCTCGGCCCTTCGCTATGTGCTGGGCATAGCGACATCCGCTTCACGTCGTTTGTTGCAACTGATACGAAATTCGGCGCGTGCCGAATTTGACCTAGGTCAATTCCGGCGCGAGCTTGATTTCGGCATTTTGGCTCCGCCCGGCTTGGATGCGGCGTCGCCGATCTCGGCACTTCCCGCCGCGTTGCGCCTCAGCGCCACACTTCGGCCGCCAGCTCGACGATCATCCGCAGCTTCGCCCATTGCTCTTCCTCGGCAAGCACGTTGCCTTCCTCTGTCGAGGCAAAACCGCATTGCGGCGACAGGCACAGTTGATCGAGCGCGGCGTACTTGGTCGCTTCCTCGATACGCCGTTTGACGTCGTTTTTCTTCTCGAGCGTGCCGGATTTGGTGGTGACGAGACCGAGCACCACGATCTTGTTGCCTTTGGGCAGGAACCGCAGCGGCTCGAAGCCGCCGGCGCGCGCGGTGTCGTATTCCAGGAAATAGCCGTCGTAGTTCAATTTTCCGAGCATGATTTCGGCGACTGGCTCATAGCCGCCCTCGGAAATCCAGGTCGAGCGGAAATTGCCGCGGCAGACATGCGTCGTGATCGTCATGTCGGCCGGCTTGCCCTCAAGCGCACCATTGATGACGCGGGCATAGTCCTGCTGCAGGCGGTCGGCGTTGAGCCCGCGGTCGCGCGCCTTTTTCAGTTCAGCCTGCGAGCACAGATAGGCCCAGGCGGTGTCGTCGAATTGCACATAGCGGCAGCCGGCGTCGTAGAAGCCGCGGATCGCCT
Source organism: Xanthobacteraceae bacterium (assembly GCA_030038415.1). Classification (GTDB taxonomy): domain Bacteria; phylum Pseudomonadota; class Alphaproteobacteria; order Rhizobiales; family Xanthobacteraceae; genus BOG-931. The sequence continues at coordinate 12,927 of JASHOX010000125.1, read as the reverse complement.
GCCGATAGGTCTTGGCGAGATCGTCGAAGATGGCGTCGCGGTCGGCATAATCCTTGGTCTTGACGGCGTCCGGCTCCAGGCGGAAATGCAGCGTAGCCGGGCTTGGAATGCACATTTTCGGCGTCACCCGCGTGTGCGCTTTGAGAAACTTGAAATGCTCCAGCATCGGATGATTGGAGAAGCCAAGCTTGCCGACGATGCGCGGCGTGCGCGGCCGCGTTTGCACGCCCTGGAATTGAATGCCGTGATCGAGCTCCTGAATTTCGACGCCGTCGAGCATGCCGTAGAAGTCGAAATGCCACCACGAGCGGCGGAATTCGCCGTCGGTGGCGACTTGCAGCCCGACCCCCTCCTGCTTTTTGATGATCTTTTCGATCTCGCGGTCTTCGACCTCCTTGAGCTGCGCCGCGCTGATCTCGCCCTTTTCGCGCTTGGCGCGCGCCTCCTTCAGCGGCGCGGTGCGCAGAATTGAGCCGACCACGTCGGCGCGAAACGGCGGCTTGGTTCTCGGCATTGGGCGACCCTCCATGAAATTTGTTGGCAGCTAACAAGCCGGAGCGGCCGGGTTCGTCAACTGCAAAACGACGGGCTCAAAAGACGGGGTGGGCGAAGTCCCAATGCCGGCATGTCACCGTCCGCGTAGGCGGACGACCCGGAGCGGTGCTCACACCTCGATCGTGACTTTGCCATCGACGACCACGACCGGGTAGGTCTTGATCGGCACCATGCAGGGCGGCGCCACCACTTCGCCGCTGCGGATGTTGAACTGGCCGTTGTGGAAGTTGCATTCCACCACGTCGTCCTCGATATAGCCTTCCGACAGCGAGCCCGGACCATGGGTGCAGGCGTCGTCGGTGACATAGAACTGCCCGCCGACGTTGAACACGGCGAGCGCCAGATCGTCGATCTCGACCTTGAGCGCGGTACCGGGCGCGACGTCGGCGGTAGAGCACAATTCAAGGCGCTTTGCGTCGCCGGCCATGACCCTCTGTCGCCTTCTCGAGAACCCGCGGAACGGGCGTCGTTATACTAAATGGAGCGCGCAATGGAATATTTTTGGCCATTCGCTATATTGCGGAAGAGCCCTCAGGAGAGCGGATCATGCAAAGCGAATCGGCCCGGATGAGTTCGGCGGCGGAGGCAAAATTCCGCATTGACGCGCCGAATTCGCAGGCCCGCGCCGTCAAGGTGATCGCGCTCGATGCCCCGAGCGAGCGTATCGTCAAGGATTTGGCGGCCTCGCCCTGGCAGCGCGCGACGTTCCTCACGGCGTCGGCATTCTCCGGCGCGCCGCAACAGGGCGAACGCTTTTCGATGGGCGGCTGGCTCAACGACCTTGCCGGCCGCACCAAAAACCTGGTCGAGGAAGTCGAGACCGCCGATCTCGTCGTCATGGTGGCGACCGCCGGCGAGAACGCCGCGGCGGCGAGCCTCATCGGCGAGGCCTGCAGCGTCAAGCATGTGATGACGACCGCGCTGATCCTCGGCGGCGCCGGATCGAGCGACGAGACGCTGTCGAAAATGCTCAGCGCCTTGCGGCCGCACGCGATGATGCTCGTGATTTCCAGCGCCGACGAATATATCAAGGACATGCTCACGGCGCTGCGCGCCTAAGTCTTTACTTCGTCATTGCGAGCGCAGCGAAGCAATCAGTCTTTGCAACGAGTGGCCCCTGGATTGCTTCGTCTCTTCGCTCCTCGCAAATGACGGATACCGAGGACCCAAATGAAATTTTCCGGTGAACTGACGGTCCAAGCGCCGCGTGCGCGGGTCTACGAGAAGGTGCGCGATGCGCGCTTTTTCGCATCCTGCGTCGACGGCGTCAGCGAACTCGCCGAGACTGCGCCCGATACTTATGCAGCGGTGTTCGAGACCAAGGTCGCCTACATGAGATTCAAATTCAAGGTGACAGTCCAGGTCGTGCGCGCCGAGGCGCCGCGCGAGATCGAAGCCAAGGTCGAGGGTGCCCCGCTCGGCATCGTCGGCCGACTGACGGCGACCTCGCTGACGCGGCTCACTGAACTGGGCGATCAAACCAGAATCGATTACGAGGTCGAGGCGGCTTTGACCGGCAAGCTCGGCAGCCTCGGCCAGCCGGTGCTGCGCTCCAAGGCGAAAGAGATGGAACGGCAATTCGCCGCGCGACTCGCCGCCGCCTTCGCCGCGCCGGCGGCAGCCGCGCCATGACGCGGGCATCCGAACCCGTCACCGTCGACACCGATGTGCTGGTCATCGGCTCCGGCGCCGCGGGCATGTATGCGGCGATCGAAGCGGCGCGCTGCGGCGCGCAGGTGCTGCTCGCCGATCGAAGCCTCATTGGCCGCGGCGGCGCCACCGTGATGGCGCAGATGACGGTTGCCGCCGCGCTCGGCGAGGAAACCCCTGACGACCCGAGCTATCATTACGCCGACACCATCGCCGCTGGCCGCGGGCTGTGCGATGAAAGTCTGGCGCAGCTTCTCTGCGAGGAAGCGCCGCACTGCATTCGCGAGCTCGATGCCTGGGGTGTCGGCTGGGCGCGCAAGGACGGCGGCAAGAGCGGCCCCATCGCCGCGACCCAGGCGCCCGGCCACGATCGGCCGCGCTGCGTCTATGTCGATTTCATCAATACCGGGCCGGCGGTGTCGAAGACGCTGCGCATGCATCTGGCGCGCAATCCGTCGATCCACAAAGCCGGCGATCTTTGCATCGTCGATCTCGTGGTCGGCGGCGGCGAGGTCACCGGCGCGGTCGCCTACCATCTCGGCTCCGGCGCGTCGGTCGTCATCGCGGCCAAGGCGACGGTGCTGGCGACCGGCGGATTGACCCGGCTTTACCGCCGCAACAGCGCCTCGGCCAACATGGGCGGCGACGGCTACGCGCTGGCATTGCGCGCCGGCGCTTCGCTGATCGACATGGAATTCGTTCAGTTCTTTCCAATCGGGCACTTGGCGCCACGCCTCGTCGGCATGGATCCGATCATGTGGGACCCGTTCCGCTACAAGCTCGGCGGCCGGTTGCTCAACGGCGCGATGGAAGAATTCACCTCGAAATACGGCTCCGACGAGGACGGCAAATATAGGCTCACCCGCGACCTCGCGACCTACGCGATCACCAAGGAAGTCGAGGCCGGCCGCGGCTCGCCCCATGGCGGCGCCTATCTGTCGTTTGCGCATTGCAGCGCGGCGGCGCTGCGCGACGCATTCGGGCCGGTGATCGACCGGCTCGCCGCCAACGGCATCGATCTCACCAAAATGCCGGTCGAGGTGGCGCCGATCGCGCATTATCATATGGGCGGCGTCAAAGCCGATGCGCGCATGATGAGCGAACTGCCCGGCCTCTACGTGGCGGGTGAAGTGGCCGGCGGCGCCAACGGCGCCAACCGGCTGTCCGGCAACGCCATCACCGAAGCCCTGGTGTTCGGCCGCCGCGCCGGCCAAAGCGCAGCAACGCGCGTCAAACAAACAGCGCGCCGCGCTTTCTTCGCTCAAGACGCCGCCAAGGCGCTCGTTCTGGTGCGCGGCGGCGGCAAGCCAGCGCCGGCCGCCAATACCGCAGCCATGATTGCGCGTCTGCAAGCGATCATGGCCGACGATGTCGGTCCGTTCCGCACGGCTGACAAATTGCACCGCGCGCTATCGGGCATTGCCGCGCTCGCAGATGAGCTCGGCGAGCGGCCGTCCGGACCCGCTTCCGCTTTCGACCTGCAGCGGCTGGAATGGTTCGATCTGCGCAACATGATCGCCGTGGCGCAAGCAGTCGCGCAATCCGCGCTCAACCGCAGCGAAAGCCGCGGCGCCCATCAGCGCGAGGATTTTCCCGCGATGCTGCCGCAATGGCAGCTGCATCAGCGCGTGCATTGGCGCGACGGCGCGTTGCAGGCGTCCGGCGCGCCCGCCGAGGCTATGGCATGAGTGCAGTCGCCACGCTGAAAATCTGGCGCGGCGCCGCACGCGACGCCGGGCAGTGGCAGCGCTTCGAGGTGCCGTTCGAAGAGGGCCAGTCGGTGCTCGACGGCTTGCGCTGGCTGCGCGTCCATAAAGATCCGACGCTGGCCGTGCGCTTCTCCTGCATCAACGCCAATGCCTGCAAGGAATGCATGATGCAGCTGGACGGCGAGACGATTTATGCCTGCACTGCCCGCCTCGAACCGCGCGAAATGACGCTGACACCCTTACCTAACAAGACGCTGATCCGCGATCTCGTCACCGACATCGCGCCGCCATCCGAGCGGTTCAAATCATAGCGCCGCTGCGGCAAGTCCGGCCAGGTGACCGCAAAGCCGGGCATCGGCGCAGGCCGGACTGGCTACAACCTCGATCTCCATCATTGCCTCTCCGGCTGACGCTGCTTGCCCACCGGCGAGATGATCGAACGGCGCTCGTGGATGACCGCTACGAGGTGCAAAACCGAATTGCTTATTCAGCTCAATGATTTCGCCGTTTGACCCCGTGGAGACATCCGGCCCTACGATTTTCTGCTTTGCACAATGACTGTTGAAGCCCATTTCACCTGTCAAAAATCCCTGCTGTAATCAGACCGTCGTCGGGGTAGTCCTACGACTTGGGGAAGGCAATGCGGCGGCGCGGGTCCTCGTGCTGTCGTATCTCGACGACCCGATCGCGTCTTTACAGGTACAGGCATTAAAAAAACGCAGCACCTTCGCTCGGCGTGACGTTACAAGTTCACGGCATCCGGAGCGGGGATGATCTTCCGACTGCGTTCGAGGCTGGGGCCAACGAGCGTGCTGAAGGGCTCCTCACGACGGCTGAGAGTCTGTTCCTCGTCCACCGCGCACAAGTGACCGAACTCGCGGCCCACTACCGGTTGCCTGCAATATATCCTTTTTCGACGCAAGTCATCGACGCCAGTGGCCTGATGGCCTATGACCTAAATATTCCTGATCTCTTCCGTCGCGCCGCCACCTATGTCGAAAGGATATTGAAGGGCGCCAAGCCCTCCGATCTTCCGATCCGGCAGCCGACCAAGTCCAAATTCGTCATCAACCTCAAGACCGCGAAGGCGCTCGGCTTGACCTTGCCGCCCGGGATACTTGCCATCGCCGATCAGGTGATCGAATAGCAGGTCGCTCTACCGCAATTGCTCATGTCTGGTGTGGCGCTTCTCGGAAGTCGCGCGATGTCCGCGTCTAGTCCGAAATCCGCACCTCTAAGGGACGCTCGCTCCAGCAGAACTAACGGGACTGGCCGCAGGCAGGTCGCCAATCCTGCATCACTGCTCGTTCAGCGCGTACTGCGGATAATCGCCGCGCGAGGGCACCACGACGAGCCGGTTGACCTCGCCGTTCTCGAAGGCCTTCAAGAACCGCGGATAGTCCTTGAACGACACGCAGCCGAACGACTGGCCCGAGGCGCCGAGCATGTAAGGATGGGCGAGAATGCCGGCGCGGCCGAACATTTTGTCGTCGTTTTCCGGTTTGAGGCGGATCGCCTGCACGCCGTGGAAAGAGCCTTCGCGCAGCACGAGATCGTAGACGTTGGGCGGCGTCGGGCCGCGATCTTTTCGGCTCGCGTAACGGGGGTCGTCCATCATCGAGCCGAGTCCGGAATGTGCTTCGAGTCTCTCGCCGTCGGGCAGATAAACCGCGCGCGCTTCGATGTCGTAGATCGCGGTGTGGCTGTCGAGCGCCGGCGAGACGTCCGGATTATTGCTGGCGAGCTGCCGCCCAAACAATTTGCGCAGGAAACCGGTCAGCGTCGAATGCTGCGGCGCCGATGCCGCATCCGCGACCGGCGGCAATGCGGGTTTTTCCTCGGCATAAGCGAGTTCCAGCGGCGCTCCGGCACGCGCGCTGTCGGGTTGGCGCACCGATGATGCCACTTCGTCCGTTCGTGCGGCGACGCGCGCCGGCGACGGCTGCGGCGCGCTCCGCGGCACGACTGGAAGCGCAGCGGCCAGTGTCGGCTGCGGATCGAATAAATCGAATGTCGCGGCCACATAGCCCGAAGGCGGCGTCGCTGCGGCCTGCGGCGATGCGTTGACATTTCCGGCGGACTCCGCCGAGTCTAGCATCGCTTCCTCCCGGGCGCCTTCATCCGCGTGCATGGCGGCAAACCGGGCCTGCGGGAACGCCACGCGACGGAACGGCGCATCAAGCCGCGAGCCCTTGGCCTGCTCCGCTTCCGGTGAGGGCGAAGAGCGGGAGAGATGGGCGGCCGCGCCGGCCACGGCATCAAAATCCGCCATCATCCTTCCGGCCAATCCGCCGCTCGGCGGGCTGAGCGTAATTTTGTCCTGGTCATTCGCTTGAGCACTCGGCAGGCCGGGCGGATGCGGCGCGCCGCTGATCGCCGCGGCAATCATCCAGGCGACGGTCAGCGTGACCGCCCCGGCCGTGCCGCTGGCGGCAGTCAAGGTGCCGATACCGATACCGGCGCGGCGGATCGCGCGGCGATAACCTCCGCCGGCCGAAGCACGACGCGGGTTGGATGCAGTGACGCCGAAACGCGGCGCGGCCACAAACGTCATGGCTGTGCGTTACGTGCTGGAGATTGGCTTACAGGAATGCCGCGGTGCGCCGCGCCTGCGGGACGCCACCCGATCGTGCCCGCTTAGAAAGTGTTGCTCGTTTGAACGCCCGAAAACCCCGTCTTGTCGTCCTCATGTCCCGCCTCACCGTCGGTGACCCTGATGCAAGAATGCAATGCTAATTCTCAATGCAATGCTAATCTTAAGCGGCCGTAAATGGGCGGCTCCGTGGCTTTGTTGAGGACAAAATCCGCCCCACAAAAAACCTATTCATTAATGCGGCGCGGCGGTCGAACGCTCGCCGCATCTACCGCGCCATCGGGCTCATCGAGCCGCCCGGCCGTTGGCCCAATCCGGCGATTTCCTGCTATCATCGCGCCGTGACAAGAGCCGCGCGCTGGCGACAGCCATAACAATGCCCGGCCTGTGTTCGGTCTTTGGGGGGAGGCACCTGACATGAGAAAATATTTGGCTTTGGCCTTTTGCCTGGTTGCGGCGGGTCTCACAACCACTGCGAGCATCGCGCGTGCGGACACCTGGCCGGCGCGGCCGGTCAAGATGATCGTCGGCTTCGCGCCCGGCGGGCCGACCGATCTGATCGCGCGGTTGCTCGCGCAAAATCTCTCCGCGCAGACCGGCAAGAATTTCTTTATCGAGAACGTCTCCGGCGCCGGCGGCAATATCGGCGCCGTTCGGGCGGCGCAGTCGGCGCCGGACGGCTATACGGTTCTGGTGACGGGCGGCAACCTCACCAATAACGTCTTCCTATTCAGCCACCCCGGCTTCGATCCGCTGAAGGACTTTAACGCCGTCACGCTCGCCGCCGCGACGCCGGTGGTGCTGGCGGTCAATCCGTCGGTGCCGGCGCATTCGGTCAAGGAACTGGTCGATCTGATCCGGGCCAATCCCGGCAAATACAGCTTCGCCTCGCCCGGCACCGGCACGCCGCCGCAGCTTGTCGGCTCGCTGTTTGCGCATGCCTTGAAGCTCGATCTCGTGCACGTCCCGTTCGGCGGCGGCGAACCCGCGGTCGAGGCCACGGTCGGCGGGCACACCCCGATTTCATTCGGCGCATTGGCGCCGGCGCTGCCGCTGATCAAGAGCGGCGCATTGCGCGCTGTTGCGGTGACTGGCAAGGCACGTGCGCCGACGCTGCCGGACGTGCCGACCATGGCGGAGGCCGGCTTTCCCGAGGTGGTGGGGGCAACATGGACCGCGGTGGTCGTGCCGGCGGGCACGCCGAAGGACATCACCGCCAAGCTTCACGACATGATCGTCAGCGGCCTCGCGCAGCCCGACGTCAAGGCGAAACTGGCGGCGATGGCCTATGTGGGCATCGGCAACTCGCCCGAGGAATGCACGCAATTCTTCAAGGACGAGATGGCGACCTGGGGGAAGGTCATCAAGGACGCCGGCCTGCACGCGGAGTGAGCCCTAATTTTCCTCATCCGTTCACGGGGGAGGATGGGAGTAACCTGTCCGCCGCAGCGCGTCGCGCGAAAGGAAGCGACGCGGATGGGGATCAGTATTCGGCGCTAGCCCTGCTCGCAGGCTACTTCTTCAAGAGCGCATCGCGTTGCTTGACCAGCCGGTCCAGCTCTTCGTTTTGCCGCGCGAGACGATCGGCGTTGCGATCTTCGTCCTCGGCGCCGGAGAACGCCGCCGCCTGCTCGATCAGCTGGCGGATATTGTCGCGCACAATGGCGATGCGCGCTTCGAGTTCAGGAAGCGAAAGCGAACTGCCGTTGGTCATCGTGGTTCCTTCCTGATCAGCAAAAAGGCCGGGGCGGAGGGCGAAACTACCGCAGATTGGCTGCGGTGAACATCTTGTATGGAACAGCCCGGGCCGAAAGCCGGTCCCACCGCCACAGGCATGACATGATCGGATTCCGACGGACGATTTTGGCGGTAGCGCGCACATAACTCGGGCGCGGCCCGTGCGGCGAGAACGAGATCGCTTGTCCACCCTGCATAAACCGGGAACGAAGATTGACAGACCGATGACGACCAGCGCAAAACGCCCGCTCAAGTCACCGGGACCAGCAATGAGCACAGAACGAAAGCCGGTTGCGTTTGGCGATTTGCGCGGCTGGCTGAAGGCGCTCGAGGGCGCCGGAGAGCTGCAACAGATCAATGCCGAAGTCGATTGGAATATCGAGCTCGGCACCATCGCGCGATTGGCGCAGGGCGCCGGCACCGGACCGGCGCTGTTGTTCAACAACATCCGCGATTACGGCGCCAATGCCCGCTGCCGCCAGGTGTTCACCGGCGGCCTGTCGAGCGCGCGGCGCGTCGCCATGATGCTGGGGCTGCCGCCCGACACCCATGCGCGCGAACTGGTCAAGATCGGCCGCACGCTGCTGACCGGCAGCGTGCCACCGAACGTGGTCAAGACCGGTCCGGTCAAGGAGAACATCGTCAAGGGCGACGATGTCGATCTTCTCGAACTGCCGGTGCCGCAATGGAACAGACTCGACGGTGGCCGCTACATCATGACTTACGGCGGCGTCGTCACCAAGGATCCCGACAGCGGCGTGATGAATGTGGGTATTTATCGCGGCATGGTCGCCGGCAGGAATCTGATTCCGATCCTGATGTGGCGCGCGCAACATATCGGCCATCACGTCACCGCCTGGCAGCAGAAGGGCTACAAGGAAATGCCGATCGCGGTCGCCATCGGCTGGGAAGATTCGCTCGGCTTCGTTGCCGGCTCGCCGGTGCCGAAAGGACTGTGCGAATACGACGTCATCGGCGCGGTGCGCGGCGCGCCGGTCGATCTCGTGCAATGCGAAACGGTCGATCTGCAGGTGCCGGCAACGGCCGAGATTGTGATCGAAGGCTACCTCGGCCTCGATCCCGAAACCTATGTCATGGAAGGCCCGTTCGCCGAAGTCACCGGCTATATCGCCGGCGACCGCTCGCCGAAGCCCGCCATCCGCGTCACCTGCATCACCCATCGCAACAAACCGATCTTCCGCGGCACCATCGAAGGCTCGATGCCGGGCTGCTTCTCCGAGAACGGCGTGTGCTCGTCGATCATGCGTGCGGCGACCGCCTGGAACGTGCTCGACCGCGCCGGCGTGCCCGGCATCACCGATGTCTGGTGTCCGCCGGTGCAGGCTGGCGTCAATGTTCTGGTGCAGATCAAGCAGAGCTATCGCGGCCAAGCCAAGCAGGTCGCCAATGCGCTGTGGGGCTCGTCCGCCGGCCATGTGCGCTACAAGCACGTCACCGTGGTCGACGATGACATCGACATCCACGATTACGCCGCGGTCGATTGGGCCATCGCCTACCGCGTCAATGCCGGCGAGGACGACATCGTCATCATGCCGGCGACGTTCGGACTGGGGCTCGATCCATCGACGCGCAAGCGCGACCGCAACACCACGCTGTTCGGCACCGGCAAGTGGAACCGCATGCTGATCGACGCCACGATGAATCTCGACTACGACCCCGATCCGGAATTCGACGGCGCGCGTTTCCCGCCGATGGTGTGGCCGACGCCTGAAGACATTGCCGCCGCCAAGGCGCGCTGGAGCGAATTGGGGCTGGATAAGCGGAACAAATAACCGCTCATTCCCGCCAATGCGGGAATCCAGCACTGGGTCCCCGCTTTCGCGGGGATGAGCGGAATTCGGCTCTAATCCACCGGCAGCAGCGGCCGGCCTTCGGCGACCTGCATGTCGAAGGCTGCCAACAGTACGGCGGTGCCGGCGTAATTGCCCATCAGCAGAACGAGATCGACGAGCTGTTCCGGCGCGAACCAAGCTTTCAATCGCGCGAAGGCTTCGGACGTCACCTTGTGCTTGCCGACCGCTTGGCGGCCGAATTCGATGATCGCAGCGTCAAGTTCGGTCAAACCGTCCGTGCCCTTGCGATACTTGATCACGTCGACGACGCTCTGCGGAACGCCGACCTGGAAAGCTTCGGGCTCGTGCGCCGCCCATTCGAACCGGCTGTCCATTTCGCGCGCCACCGTGAGGATCGCGACTTCGCGCACCTTCGGATCGAAGCCCGCCTCGTGGCGCAGATAATGGTTGATGGTCGTGTGCGCTTCGACCGTCTTGGTGCTGTAGAGATGAATCCCTGCCGGGCCGCGCAGACCGACGATGGTCTTGCCCGGCGTATTGGCGCGGTCATAGGCGCGCTGGCCGACCTCGTCCAACTCCTCGCGCTTGCGCAGCGGCAAGCGGCAGCCCGATTGCGGATCGGCGTCCAACGGCATTGTCATGTCAAGGCGTCTCCAATATTTCGTTGTCGTACCCGGGGAAGCGGGCATCCGGTAGCCGCAATGAATGCCATTCTTGCAGCGACGTTGCCAGTCCGCGGAGCTTACTGGATCATCCGCCTTCGCGGATGATGACAATGCGGGAGGACGCATGTTCTTCGAAAATTTCACGCGCAGCGAAATCAAAACATCCGGCGCGCGCATCGTGACGGTGCATGGCGGCAAGGGACCGCCGCTGTTGCTGCTGCACGGCAATCCGTTCAGCCATCTGTCATGGCACAAATTCGCGCCGCGGCTGGCGGAGGAATTCACCGTCATCGCCACCGATCTGCGCGGCTACGGCGATTCGGAAAAGCCGCCGGGCGGCGACAACCATGCCAATTATTCGTTCCGCGCCATGGCGGCCGACCAGATCGAGGTGATGGCCGCGCTCGGCTATGAGCGTTTCTACGCCGCCGGCCACGATCGCGGCGCCCGCGTGCTGCACCGCATGTGCCTCGATCATCCGGACAAGGTCGCCCGCGCCGCCATCCTCGACATCATTCCGCAGCATCATCTGTTCAATCACATGACCAAAGCCTGGGCGACGTTCTCATGGCATTGGTTCTTCATGATTCAGCCCTACGATTTCCCCGAGCATTTGATGAGCGCCGATCCGGATTTCTTCATCGAAAAGAAGCTCGCCAAGACCGCACAAGGCTTGAGCTTCTTCGATCCGCGGGCTCTCGCCGAATACAAGCGCTATATGCGCAATCCGGCGACCGTGCATGCCATGTGCGAGGACTACCGCGCCTGCGCCACGGTCGACTTCGACATGGACACAAAAGATTTCGAGGCCGGGCGCAAGATCACCTGCCCGGCGCTGCTGTTGTGGGGCGCGACCGGCGGCGTCGGCCGCAATCACAAGCCGGGCCCGGGCGAGATCTGGCAGCGCTACGCCACCGATATCCGCCGCGCCAAGGCGCTGCCTTGCGGCCATTACCTCTCCGAAGAGGCCCCGGAGGAAACCTATAAGGAGCTCAGAGATTTCTTTACTGTTGGAGAGTTAGCAGAGCGCAGAGGGTGAACGGCGAATAACGGGGGCAAACAATGCATTCACCCCCGTTGGCAACGGGCTACTTCACGATTACCGGCCGCCAGGGGGGTGAGACCCTTCTGCACTCGCGCCGACTGGTGACATCTGCTAGTGGGGGCCGTTCGCGCCGTTGGGCTGGTGGATTCGCGGACTGCTGGGCGAAACGGGATTCGCTATGGATGCGCAAACAACCGGTCCGGCGGGCGGCATGTTGAGTCGATTGCGCGGCGGCGGGCGCCTGTTCGAACGCAAGATCGGTTGGAGCCGGATCGGCTTTGCGCTCAGCCTGGCCATCATCGCGGTCGCGGTTGTGGTGCTCTATCACATCCTGCGCGACCTCGATACCGACGAACTGCTGCGCGCGTTGAAAGCGACCGATCGGCAGACGCTCATTATCGCCGGCCTGTTCGTCGCCGCCGGCTATGTGACTCTGACTTTTTACGATCTGTTCGCATTGCGCACGATCGGCCGCTCAGAGATACCGTATCGCATCGCCGCGTTCGCCGGCTTCACCAGTTATGCGATCGGTCACAATGTCGGCGCCAGTGTGTTCTCCGGCGGTGCGGTGCGCTATCGCATCTATTCCGGCTGCGGCCTGTCCGTAATCGAAGTCACCAAGATCTGTTTCGTCGCCGGGCTGACATTCTGGCTCGGCAACGCCACCGTGCTGGGCTTGGGTATTCTCGACGCCCCGCAGGCTGCCCGCGCGCTCGATCAGCTGCCGTTATGGGCCAATCGCATCATCGCGCTGGTCATTCTCGCGTTGCTGGCGGCCTATGTTGCCTGGGTCTGGGTCAAGCCGCGGGTCATCGGCCGCGACGGCTGGCAGGTCCGGCTGCCGGGCGGGCCGCTGACATTGGTCCAGATCGGCATCGGCATCGTCGATCTCGCCTGCTGCGCCGCCGCCATGTACATGCTGGTGCCGGACGATCCTCATGTCGGCTTCGTCACCGTGGCGGTGATATTCGTCGCCGCCACGCTGCTCGGTTTTGCCAGTCACGCGCCCGGCGGCCTCGGCGTGTTCGACGCCGCCATGCTGGTGGCGCTGTGGCAATTCGACAAAGAAGATCTGCTGGCGGGTTTGCTGCTGTTCCGGCTGTTGTATTACATCATTCCGTTCGTGCTCGCGCTCGGCCTCTTGGCGACCCGCGAAGCC
>JASHOX010000124.1 GCA_030038415.1 Xanthobacteraceae bacterium | reverse complement strand
ATTTTCTTCCGCATAACAGATCGATTCATTTCCCGTGATTAACGGCGGTCGGTGCATGAGGCATGCTAGTAACCAATTTCTAATCTGGCAGTTATTACCGCCGTACCGTAATTCGTCCGCAAGGAGACCGAGGAAACCTCGATCGGCGGCACACTCTAGAAGCAAGTCAAGATAAGGGCTTTGCAGACACCAACCTTTCACAGATCGGATGAACTAACGTGGCGCGAGCGTGTCGCAACAAGATCACTATGCGGCGAGTGCATCTATGATCCTCATTGCCCCGATCTCGTCTAGTGTGATTTTTCCTGTAAAAAATCACACTATGATTTCTCTACTTTTTCTAGAATGACACGCAGCAGGAGGTGCTGTCGTGAATAAATCACAGTGTGGCTGCGCGATCACAGTCAACGCGGCGCGTTTCGGGATATCGTCAATTATGTTTTTGACCTGCGCGGTGACGCGCGGCCTATTTAGTCAGACAGTGTTCTCATGACTCGTCGTGTCTCGATCACTACAATTCCTCGAGTTGTCGGGGCGCTGGGCGCGGCACTCTTGACTGCCGGATGCGCGGTCGGGCCGGACTTTCACGTTCCTGCGGCACCGGACGTCACGCGGTACACCGCGGAACCTCTGGCGCTGCGCACCTCGGCTACCGACACGCCGGACGGGCAGGCCCAACATCTGCTGCCTGGACGGGACATCCCCGAGGAATGGTGGACACTGTTCAGATCGCCGGCACTCGGCGCCCTAATGGCACAGGCGCTGAACAACAATCCCAATCTGCAATCGGCCATTGCCACGCTGCGCTCGGCGAAAGAATCCGTTTATGCGCAGGAGGGCAAGTTCTTCCCGCTCGTCCAATACAATTTCAATCCGACGCGCCAACAAACCGCTTCGGTGATATCGCCGGTCCTAGGGTCGGCCGCCAATCCTTTCAATCTCTACACCAATCAAGTCATGGTCTCGTACACGTTCGATGTGTGGGGGCTCAACCGGCGTACCGTCGAATCGCTTCAGGCGCTGGCCGACAACCAGGGCTTTCAGGTCGAGGCGGCCTATCTGGCGCTGACCGCCAATGTCGCGGTTGCGGCGATCACGGAAGCCTCGCTGCGCGGCCAGATCGACGCCACCGACGAACTGATTGCGATTAACCGGAAGATGCTCAACATTTTGAAGCAGCAGTTCAACACCGGTTATGCCAGCCGCAACGACGTGGCGCTGCAGGAAGCCGCGCTGGCGCAGGAAGAGGCGACACTGCCGCCGCTGCGCAAGGCGCTGCAGCAGAACCGGGATCTTATTTCGGCGCTTGCTGGATCTTATGCCAGCCAGGGACCGCGCCAGGAGTTCAAGCTCGACGATTTGCGCTTGCCGATCGATCTGCCGGTCAGTTTGCCGTCACAATTGATCGAACAGCGTCCCGATGTGCTCGCAGCGCAAGAGCAACTGCACGCTGCGAGCGCGCAGGTCGGCGTCGCCACCGCCAATATGTTGCCGACCTTTACGATCGACGCCAATGCCGGTTACATGAACACGGTGCTCGCCGGATTGCTGTCGCCGGCCAACGCATTCTGGCTGGTTGCGGGCAACGCCACGCAGACGGTGTTCGATGCCGGCACTCTGTTACATACCTTGCGCGGCGCCCAAGCCACCTACGACGCGGCGGCATGGAGCTACCGCGGTACCGTGGTTGGCGCGGTGCAGAATGTCGCGGACTCGCTGCGCGCCATTGAGAACGACGCCAATGCGCTTAAGGCAGCCCGCGACTTCGAGCGCGCCGCCAAGATCAGCTTCGATCTGGCGCAGCAGCAGATGCAGACGGGCTACGCCAATATCCTGGTGTTGCTGACCGCACAGCAGACCTATTTGCAAGCCGTCATTCAGGTGGTGCAGGCGCGCGCGGCGCGGTTGTCGGACACGGTGGCACTGTTCCAGGCCTTGGGCGGCGGCTGGTGGAACCGCGTGGCACCGCCGACGGAAAAGATACTCGACGTCAGCACTGGACAAAGCGCGACGCTGGTCGATGCGCACTACGAGCCCGCAGCCATCGCTCCGGCAATCGTCCAATCCGGGAGGCAGCGATGAAGACGATGATGGCGGCAGGTATCGCGCTCATCGCTTCGGCGGGCGCTGCTCTCGCAGCCGATGCCCAGGCGGTGATTACGCCCGGACCATTTGCCCCGCCGCCGGCGTATTCCGCGCAGTCCTCTTCGGTGCCGACAGTGGCGCCAACGCTATTCGCTCCACCGCCAGCCTATCCGGCCGTGCGTGTCTATGATTGGACCGGCTTCTATGTCGGCATCAATGGCGGCGGCGCATTCGGTGGTACCCATTGGTTCTCGGTTCCGAATGCGGTCGGCGGGACGTCCAATTTATCGGGCGGACTGATCGGTGGCACCGCCGGTTACAACCTGCAGACCGGCGAGCCTTATGTGCTTGGCGTCGAAGCCGATCTTGATTGGGCCGATCTGAAAGCGACCACGGCACCGACGGCTTGCGCGCCCAATCCGGATTGCCAACTCGCTGTGCCATGGCTCGCCACCGCGCGCCTGCGTTTCGGCTACGCTCTCGACACGCTTCTGCCAATTCTACCTTACGTCACGGGCGGTGTCGCAGTCGGCGATCTGAACGCCGACATCGTCGGCAAGCCGCTCGGAACTGCGTCAGCGACGAATCTCGGTTGGACTGCGGGCGCCGGTATCGAGTTCGCGCTGTCCACTGCGTTGCGGGCCAAGGTGGAATATCTATACGTCGACCTGGACGGTTTTAGCTGCGATTTCGCCTGCGGCGGGGGACCAGTCTCGTTCAACGTCAAAACCAACGTCATCCGCGCCGGCCTGAATTATCGACTTTGG
>JASHOX010000123.1 GCA_030038415.1 Xanthobacteraceae bacterium | reverse complement strand
CGCCCATCCCTCACTAGTACCGGCCCAGGAAGCGCGTGAACTGGAGCTGAGCGGTGGCGTTCGGTCGCTGCCGCAAGTGCCGTGGTGGAACGCCGGCAGGCGAGCGCGCCCGAGAGCGGAAGGGCGGCGCAAGCCGCCTTACCGTGGCGCGCCCTGTGCGCCGCTTGCGCACGGGTCATGAAACACTGCGACTGCCGGCGTTGCACTTTCCCTTATTTCTTTCTCTTCGTAGCCCGGATGGAACGCAGTGAAATCCGGGAGCGGCATAAATGCTCGTCGATCGTTCCCGGATTGCGCTCCGCTGCATCCGGGCTACGACTGCGGGCCGTTCGTTTTGTCGCTGTTTGACATCGAGGGCTTGCCAGCTCGCGCGAAGAGACACGGCGCGGGAACGGGAGTGGTTTACCTCGCCCCGCACGCGGGGAGAGGGGAAGGAGAAATCGCGTCGCTGTTTGACATCGTCGGGAGAAAATTTCGCACGCGACCGCGCCACGCCGCGCCTTAGGGAAACATGAATTCACCGCCGGAGGCGTAGTCGAGCACCGTGCGCAGGAAGGCGAGAACGAACACGGTTTCGGCGGCGGCGGTGTCCGAAACCAGCGGCAGCGGCAGCCAGGCCGGCTGCGATCTCGCCCACAGGCAGACGATGGCCAGCGCCAGGTTGAGCGCGATCCATTTGCCGTAAGCGGAAAACAGCTCGCTTTTGATGCCGTCGATGATCAGCACAACGACGTCGAACACCAGCATGATCACCATCCAGGCGTAAAAATGCGCCGGCGTCGGCGCGGCCGCAGCCGCTGCTGCCGCCGCCGCTTGGCCAACCACCGGGATCGGATTGGGAACCGGACCGGGAATGGCTTGGGCGATCTTGACGAACAGGATTGCGGTGATGACGAGGGCGTAAAAATCCCAAAGATAGGAGACGCGGGCGGCGAAGCCCGTCGTCGGCGTCGTCAAATATTTGACGTCGAGGGAGCGGTCGCCGCCGTGAAAGATCGGCATCACGGTGATGAAGAAAATGCCGAACAGCCAAAACGAAACGTCGAATGGAAATTTGAGAATGCCGTCGGCGAACAGATTGGTGCAGGCAATGGTGATGGCGATGCCGACGACGATCTGGTAGGCGGCCTTGAAGTGATCGACCAGCCGCTCGCGTTGCACCACCGGGTCGGTCTTCGTTTTGGCTTGGGTCACAGTCCCCTCCATGCACGTTATGCGTGCATAGTATTAACGAAGCTCGCCGAGTCTGGAAAGGCCGCCGGGCGCGCTTTATCATCCGCCGGCCGGGATGGCTGATTCTCCGCGGCAGCGAATGGCAATCGGATGCAAAAAATCTATCTGGCCGGCCCGGACGTTTTCCTGCCCGATGCCGTCGAAATCGGCCGGCGCAAGAAGGAGCTCTGTGCGCGCTACGGTTTCGAAGGCCTGTTCCCGTTCGACAACGAGATCGACGCGAAGGCGGCCGGCGCCGACAAGCTGATTTACCAAGCCAACGAAGCCATGATCCGGCGCGCCGATCTCGGCATTTGCAATCTGACGCCGTTTCGCGGCGCCAGCGCCGATGCGGGAACGGTCTTCGAGCTCGGCCTCCTCGTCGGGCTCGGCAAACGCGTCTACGGCTACACCAACGTCACGGAAGATTATATCGCGCGATGCCAGAAACTCGGCGGCGCGAGCTTCGATCCGGCGCGGCAGGTTTGGCGCGACGCGAACGCCATGACGGTCGAGAATTTCGGCAACGCCGACAATCTGATGATCGACAGCGCCTTGATCGTGCACGGCATCCACCGGATCGTGCGCCATGCGGCGGCGCCGGAGCGGCTTTTTCAGGATCTGACCGGCTTCGAAATTTGCCTGCGGCTCGCCGCCGAGGCCGTCGCCAAGTCGGCTTAGCCGCCGCGATCAAAAAAACGGACCGCCGCAGCCTCGCGTTCTCCTGGACTGCGCGATTTAGGCGGCGCGGACTCGGGAGAAGAAGGTGGCGACCTTGGTTTCCAGGTCCTTGGCGCGCGAGGACAGTTCCGCCGTCCATTGGCTGATTTCGCCGATGGCCGTGGCGCCTTTGCTGACCGCGCGCTCCACCGAAGCGATCTCGGTCGAGGCCTGCGCGGTATGGCCGGCCGCGGTATGAATGCTCTCGGCGATATTCCTGGTGGTGGCGGCCTGCTGTTCCACCGCGCTCGCGATGCTGGTCGACACGCCGGTCAGCTCGCCGATCGCTTGCGCGATGGCGGCGATTTCCGCAACCGAGCGCTTGGTCGCCTCCTGGATGGCGCCGATCTGGCGCGCGATGTCGTCGGTGGCGTGCGAGGTCTGGTTGGCCAGCGTCTTGACCTCGGCCGCGACGACGGCAAAGCCGCGGCCGGCTTCGCCGGCGCGCGCCGCCTCGATGGTCGCATTGAGCGCCAACAGATTGGTCTGCGCCGCGATCGCGGAAATCGCCGCCACCACCGAGTCGATGCGTTCGGCGGTGTCGGCCAGCGAGCGGATGGCAGCTTGCGTGCGCTCGGCGTCGCCGACAGCCGATTGCGCCATGCCCATGCCGTGACTCGCCTGCTGGCCGATTTCCTGAATCGAGCCGGAAAGCTCTTCGGTGGCCCGCACCATGATGTCCATGCGCTGCGCGGTTTCCGCCGATGCCGAGGAGGCCGAACCCATTCGTTCGAGCGTGTCGCCGGCGACCGCGTTCAATGTCGCGCAAGTGGCGCTGAGCGAAATCGATGCCTCCTTGATCGCCTCGACCACTTCGCCGATGGCGGTGTCGAAATCCGTGATCGCGGTGTCGATCGCCTGGCGCCGCGCCAATGCCGCCGCTTCCGCCGCCTGCCGATGCAGCGTCATCGCGTTGGCGATGTCGAAACTGATGACCTGCGAAATCGCGATGCCGCGCTCGACGGCGGTGGCGGCGGAGTAACGGTGTTTGCGGGACAGCACCGTCAGCGCCGCCTTAAGCACATAACTGCCGGCGGTGCTGCGGAACCGCGCGTCGAAGCCGAGCGCCGCTTCGCGCTCGACGGTGCGCCGGCACGACTCGGTGTAGTCGTGATCGAGCTTGCCGGCCAACAGCGTGCGGAAATGGGCCAGCTCGAGCTGTTTCACCAGGTCCCGATTCGTCGCGACGGTTTTGCCGATATTGGGCAGCGCGGCCGTGACCGCGATGATTTCATCGATCGCCCGTTCGAGGCTTGGCGCGATCAGCGGCCAAGTCTCCGTCACGCTGCGCCGGGCGCGATCGTCGATGCTGTAGAGCGCCAGGCGGTCCTTGTAGGCCTGGATTATTTCGGTTGGCGGCATCGGCGGAAATTCGGGGCCATGGAATTTTGGGGCTATGGCGGACCGCCGCATGTTGGGCGACAAGCGTTGCCCAATTGTTAACGATTCGATTACCACGCGGTCGATGGGCTCAATTTACCGCAAAAAAACGGGAGGCCGCAGCCTCCCGTTCCGCTGGATTGCAATTGGCTGTTTGAAATCTCAGCTTCGCCCGACCACGGCGAGATCGACCTCGGCAAGGCCGGAAAAGCCCAGCGCCCGAGCGGCCGCCGGCGTCACGTCGATGACGCGGCCGCGCACGAACGGGCCGCGATCGTTGATGCGCACCACCACGGAGCGGCCGTTGCGCTCGTTGGTGACCCGCACCATCGTGCCGAACGGCAGCGAGCGATGCGCCGCGGTCAGCGCCCCCGGCGATACTCTTTCGCCGCTGGCGGTGCGGCCCCCGGAATAGGCGTAGACCGAAGCAATCCCGGACTGCGCCGACGCCGCCATCGGTATCCCGATAACGGCCAAAGCAAGAGCTGAGG
This sequence comes from Xanthobacteraceae bacterium, assembly GCA_030038415.1. Lineage (GTDB taxonomy): Bacteria > Pseudomonadota > Alphaproteobacteria > Rhizobiales > Xanthobacteraceae > BOG-931. The sequence continues at coordinate 6,924 of JASHOX010000123.1, read as the reverse complement.
CAAAGAAAGTGTTCTTGAGGCTATACTCAGCCATATCCATCCTATTCGATTGTTGATGAGAAGGGTGATTCGGCCCGCTGATCGCAGGCTGGGGGCGCTATGACCGGGCAAATGTGGTCATTGTGCGTCGCATCATGGCTGGCAAGACTTTGGTCACGACAAGGAAATCTATGCGGCATCAATGCGTCTACTGGAACTATTGTTATGTTATTGAAATACAATAACTATCCGCTCCGGCGCAGCTCCGGGCGCCGGTCAAAAAAGGCATAGCTATGCGCGGCATGCATCGTGCGGCGGCATTTGCCGCAGGGCGAAGCATCGCTTCCGGACAAACTCACACGGCCGTGATTCGTTCGGGTTTTAAGTCAAATTGCGCGCCGGGTTCCGCAGCTTGGAACCCGGCGGCGAAAATTCACCTGCAAAGGAATGGGCTCACGCCGCCGCGGTCGGAAACGCGTAATCCTTGAACTGGTCGCGCAGGACGGTCTTCAGGATCTTGCCGGTCGCGGTGTGCGGAATCTCGCGCACGAACACCACGTCGTCCGGCAGCCACCAATTGGCGACCTTGCCGCGGAAGAAGGCGAGCAGCTCATCCTTGCTCGCGCTCTGGCCCTCCTTGAGCACGATGACCAGAAGCGGCCGCTCATCCCATTTCGGATGGCGCACGCCGATCACCGCGGCTTCGGCGACCTTGGGATGGCCGATCGCGAGGTTTTCCAGCTCGATCGAGGAAATCCATTCGCCGCCGGATTTGATCACGTCCTTGGAGCGATCGGTGATGTTGAGATAGCCGTATCGGTCGATGGTGCCGACGTCGCCGGTGTCGAAAAAGCCCTCGGCGTCGAGAATTTCGGCATCGTCCTTGAAATAGCGCCGCGCCACGGCGGGGCCGCGCACTTTCAAGCGGCCGAACGTCTTGCCGTCCCACGGCATCGGATTGCCGGCATCGTCGGTGATCTTCATCTCGACGCAGAACGGCGAATGGCCCTGCTTCTGCTGCACGTCGAGCCGCGATTCGCCTTTGAGCCCGGCATATTCCGGTTTGAGCGAGCCGAGCGTGCCGAGCGGGCTCATCTCGGTCATGCCCCAGGCATGGATGACTTCGACGCCATAGACGTCCTGAAATTTCTGCGCCATGGCGCGCGGACAGGCCGAACCGCCGATCACCACTTTCTTCAGGTGCGGCAGTTTCAGATTGTTGGCTTCGAGATGCGCCAGCAGCATCAGCCACACCGTCGGCACCGCCGCGGTGAAGCTGACGCGGCAATTGTCGAGCATCTCGTAGATCGAGGCGCCGTCGAGCTTGCCGCCCGGCATCGCCATCGTTGCGCCGGCCATCGGCGAAGTCAGGGCGAGCCCCCAGCAATTGGCATGGAACATCGGCACCACCGGCATGACGACGTCGCGCGCGCCGACGTCCATGGCGTCGGGCTGACCTGCCATCAGCGAGTGCAGCACGTTGGAACGATGCGAATAGACGACGCCCTTGGGATGTCCGGTGGTGCCCGACGTATAGCACATGCCGGCCGCGGTATTCTCGTCGAACTCCTTCCAGGCGAAGTCGCCGTCGACCTCGGCGATCCACTCCTCGTAAGGCACGGCATTCTTCAGCGTGGTCGCCGGCATATGTTCGGCGTCGGTCAGCACCACATATTGCTCGATCGGCTTGAGCCGGTCGGCAAGCTTTTCCAGGATCGGCACGAAAGTAAGGTCGACCATCATCACACGGTCTTCGGCGTGATTGACGATCCAGGCGATCTGGTCGGGAAACAGCCGCGGATTGACGGTGTGATAGACCGCGCCGATGCCCATGATGCCGTACCAGGCTTCGAGGTGCCGCCATGTATTCCAGGCGAGCGTCGCCACGCGGTCGCCAAGCTTAATGCCGCTACGCTCGAGCCGCTGCGCCACGCGCAGCGCCCGCACCCGGAGCTCGGCGTAATTCGTGGTGTGGAACGGGCCTTCGACCGAACGGCTGACGATCTGCCGCCCGCCGTGTTGGGTCGCGGCGTGATCGAGGATGCGATGGCACAACAGCTGCCAATCCTGCATCAGCCCGAGCATGGCGTTCCTCTCACATTTTGGGCATGACCTTGTCCGAAAACCGGTACCCATTTTTCGGGGTCATGCCTTATTTTCTTAGCAAAGGTTACCTGTCTGCGCCGGACAGGCAAGCGGCTTTGTCGACAGTCACGCCGCTTGAACAGGCAGGATCGGTTAGCTTAAAGCTTATGCTATCGAGGCCGCCTCGAGCTTCCCGACAAGCCGCAGCTGCGCCGGAGCATCCTGCGTGAAATATGCCATCGTCACCGCCGGGCTGTTGTGCACGATGCCGATGGCGATGGCGCAAAACGCCGCCGCGCCGCAGCCGAAACCGGCTGCGATCAGTCACGGCGCCGCCCATCTCCAGGCCAAGCGGCAGCCGCTGCCCATGATGCTGCCGCAGGAATTTGCCCCGCCACAGGAGGCCTATGCCTCGTTTCCGCAAGGCGACGCCGCCGCGGCGCCAGTCACGCCGGCTGCCCCTTCGGCCTGTCAGGCGAGCCTGGCGAGAGTTGCGGAGTTCGAGCCGCTTCCCGTCCTCGTCGGTCCGGGCGATTGCGGCGCCGACGATGCCGTGGAAATGAACGCAATCACGCTTCCTGATCAGAGCAAGGTCGCAGTGTCGCCGCCGGCGATCATGCGTTGCCCGATGGCGCAACAGGTTGCCGATTGGGTGCGCGACGACGTGGTGCCGACGTTAAAGGGCCTGCCGCCGCTGCGCGGACTCGACAATCTCGCTTCCTATGATTGCCGCGGCCGCAACAACGTGCACGCCGCCAAAGTGAGCGAGCACGGCCGCGCCGATGCGCTCGACGTGCACGATTTCAAGCTCGCCGACGGCCGCGAGCTCGGCCTGACCGACGTCGCCACGCCTAAGGACTGGCGCGAAGCGGTCCGCGCCAGTGCCTGCGCGCGGTTCTCGACCGTGCTTGGCCCGGGCTCCGACGGTTATCACGAAGAGCACGTCCATCTCGATCTCGAACCGCGCCGCAACAATTACAAGATCTGCGAATGGGACGTGCGCGAGCCGCCCGCCGTCGTGGCGCAAGCCAACAATCCGGACGGGGGTCCTAACAAGAATCCGGATGCGGCGCCCGACGCAGCGCAAACCGCACAGCTGGCGCAAGCCGAAGGCGTGCCGCTGCAGGGCCTCGATCCGCCGTCAATTCCGGACGACCAAGTGCCATTGCCGCGGCCACGGCCCTTGGCGGCGAACGCGTCACAGAACCGAGCGATGAAATAATCGCAGCGAACAAGCAGAAGGAGCGAAGGACAGATGTCTCCGCTCAGCAACCTCGCCGCCCGCGACGTCGAAACGCTGGTGCACCCCTATATCAATCTCGCGCGATTTCGCGAGACGGGTCCGCTTATCATCGAGCGCGGCCAGGGCGTCCATGTCTACGACACCGACGGCAAGCCCTATATCGAAGGCATGGCCGGGCTGTGGTGCACCGCGCTCGGTTACGGCAACGAAGAGCTGGTCGAGGCCGCCGCCGCGCAGATGCGCAAGCTCTCCTTTGCGCATTTGTTCACCGGGCGCAGCCACGATCCGGCGATCGAGCTTGCCGAGAAATTGAAGGAAATCGCGCCGGTGCCGATCTCAAAAGTGTTTTTCTGCAATTCCGGTTCGGAGGCAAACGACACCCAGGTCAAGCTCGTTTGGTATCTCAACAACGCGCTCGGCCGACCGAGGAAGAAAAAGATCGTCAGCCGCATCAAGGCCTATCATGGCGTCACCGTGGTCGCCGCTTCGCTGACCGGCCTGCCCGGCAATCACCGTGACTTCGACCTGCCGCTGCCGGGCTTTTTGCACGCCGGTTGTCCGCATCATTATCGCTTCGCGCAAGCCGGCGAGAGCGAAGAAGACTTCGCGACGCGGCTTGCCGCCGAGCTCGATGCGCTGATCGTCAAAGAAGGCTCCGACACCGTCGCTGGCTTCATCGCCGAACCGGTGATGGGCGCCGGCGGCGTGATCGTGCCGCCGCGGACCTATTTCGAGAAGATCATGGCGGTGTGCAAAAAGCACGACGTGTTCATGATCAGCGACGAGGTGATCTGCGGCTTTGGCCGGCTTGGTACTAGGTTCGGCTGCGAGAAGCTTGCCTTCGCGCCGCATTCGCTCTCGATCGCCAAGATGCTGTCGTCGGCCTATTTGCCGATCGCCGGCGTCATGATACCGGAAGCGATGTACCAGGCGCTGCTGATTGAAAGCAAAAAGATCGGCGTGTTCGGTCACGGCTTCACTTATGGCGGTCATCCGGTTTCCGCCGCGGTCGCGCTCAAGGCGATCGAGATTTATGCGCGCGAGCACATCGTCGAGAGAGCCGCCGAACGGGCGACGCAATTCCAGGCGCGGCTCAAAGCGCTGGGCGACCATCCGCTGGTCGGCGAAGCGCGCGGGCTCGGCTTGATCGGCGGCGTCGAACTGGTCGCCGACAAAAAGAGCAAGCGGTCGTTCGATGCACAGCACGGCGTCGGCGCGCAGGCGGTGCAGTTCGCCGAAGCCGAAGGCTTGATCCTGCGCTCGGTAGGCGGCGACGTCTTGACGCTGTCGCCGCCGCTGGTCATCAGCCCTCAGGAGACTGACGACTTGTTCGACCGGCTGGTCCGCGCGCTCGACAAAACGCTCGATTGGGTGACGCACGAGCGGATCGCGCAGTCGTGATGGGCGGCGTGAACTGCGCCTTCGCGGAATGAACATTCCGTTCACCACTCGCGCGCTAAGACGCGGCCCGGATCTGCCATGAACCCGATAGCACCGGACGGAACCGAGCAGTGCGAGAGCGCGGCGAAGCGGCGGCTGACGCGGCGGCGTTTCGTCGCGGGCGGCGCCGGCTTGCTCGGCCTTTCGGCATCGGCGACCGCGGCCTATGCCGGCGCCATCGAGCCGATGAGCGTCAGCGTCACGCGTTACGCCCTGACGCCGCCGCGCTGGCCAGCGGGCCACAAGCTCACTGTCACGGTGATCGCCGACTTGCATGCCGGCGGTCCCGACATGACGCTGCCGCACATCCAGCACGTAGTCGACGTCGCGCAAAATCTGCGCTCCGACCTTGTCGTGCTGCTGGGAGATTTCAAGGCCTGGTACGGCCACTTCAAAACGGAACCGGTCGACGATGCGTTGTGGGCCGCCGAACTGGCGCGGCTCCAAGCGCCGCTCGGAACCTGGGCCATCCTCGGCAATCACGATTGGTGGCATGATCTTGAGGGCGTACGCGGCGCACTGGCCAATGTGCGCATCCCGTTAATGCAGAACGATGCGGTTCTGCTCGGCACAGGCGAGCGGAAATTCTGGCTGGCCGGTTTGGGCGACCAACTCGCCCATTGGATCGGCCCCGGCAGGTTTCGTGGCGTCGACGATCTGCCGGGCACGCTGGCCAAAATCCAGACCGACGATCCGGTGCTGCTGCTCGTTCACGAGCCGGATATTTTTCCTGCCGTTCCGGATCGCGTTGCTCTGACGCTCGCCGGCCACACCCACGGCGGACAGATCCGCCTGCCCTTTATCTGGCCGTATTTCGTGCCGTCAAAATACGGCGCGCGCTACGCTTACGGTCATGTGATCGAGAATGATCAACACTTGATCGTGTCAGGCGGACTTGGCACCAGCATGATTCCGGCCCGGCTCGGCGTGCCGCCGGAAATCGTCCACATTACGCTCGGCGTCTGAATCATTGCCCAGAATGCAAACGGCGCCGGACTGAGCCGGCGCCGTAATTTATTGTCGCGCGTCGCGAAGAAAGCTCAGTACCACTTCACCGTGGCGCCCTCATCGGGAACCGAACTCGATGCGACTTTGGGACTGTCAGGCGCGTTGCCGTTCTTCGGAGCCAGTACCACGACGATGGTGCCGACTTTGACCCGATTGTAGAGATCGATCGCGTCTTCATTGGTCATGCGGATGCAACCCGACGAGATCGCCTGACCGATATATTCCGGCTGATTGGTGCCATGAATGCGGTACAGCGTGTCCTTGCCGCCGGAATACAGATACATGCCGCGCGAGCCCATCGGATTATGCGGCCCACCGGTGACGTAAGCCGGCAACGGCCCGAGCCGCTGCTGTTCGCCGGACGTCGGGATCCACGGCGGCCACTCTTCCATGCGGCCGATCTTGGCGATGCCGTTCCAGGCCTGGGCCTCTTCACCGACCGCGATGCCGTAGCGGATCGCTTTGCCGCCAGGCAGCACGTAATAGAGGAACTTGTTGTCGCTATCGACGACGACAGTGCCGGGCGCTTCCTTGCGCGTGTATTCGACAATGTGCCGGCGATAGGGCTCGGGAATGTCGGCCTGCGCATAGGGCAGATTCGACATCAACAGCTTGTCGCGCGAGTTCCAGCCGGCCTGCGTTGCAGGCTCGAGCGTTTCCTCCATGCAGCCGCCAAGCGTGAGCGCTGCAAGTCCAATGGCCACGAATGAAAGCACCCGCAATGACATCACGTGCCTACTTCTCCGTCCGCCCCAGAGCCACCCCGGCCAAACGAATAGCGTCAGTCCCAATACCCCAAAGCGCTGCAGCCATTCCAGTCGTTATAACCCCATGGCGATCAGGTACGCGGCGAGTGTTGCAGGAATGCCGCAGTGCCTTGATCGACCCTTGGATAACTCGCCCTTAGATTAAGCCGTTTCAGCCGCCACAGCGACCCAAGATGACGACCAGCATATCGACCTGAGGCGATTATGGGCCCGACACATTAAGCGATGGTTTACCACTCCGAGTGCACCAAGCCACCCATGTACCTGCAAGCGGAAATGTCATGGCAACGCGCGTTTTGCCGCCCAATTCCGCCGCACTTCTCGCCTACAATTTCATCATCGCCAACAACGCAAGGGAATGGGGTTCCGTAATGACGAATGCGACTGCCGAAACGGCCAATA
>JASHOX010000122.1 GCA_030038415.1 Xanthobacteraceae bacterium | reverse complement strand
AGGCGCTCCGCGGCGCCGGCCAGGTCGAGTTGCGGCTCGATGTCGGCAAGGTTCCGATGCTCGATGAATGCGACGTGCAAAAGGCATATATCGAAGGTGACGGTACGATCGAAAGCGAAGCCGGATTGGATGAGCTGCGCGGCGTAGTCACGGCCATCGATCCCGACGAGAATTGGTCGTTGACGGAACAGGGCAGTGAGCCGTCGCCGGCGGAACCTTCGGATCCGCCCAATGCTTCGCCGGCCGCCGACGGCGCGCCGCCGGTTGCCGTGGCGGCGGGCAAGCCGGCTGCCGCGGCAGCGGAACAGCGCGACACCGCGCACGGCAAATCCTCGACGACCACGACCATACGCGTCGATCTCGAAAAGATCGATCGCGTGGTCAACATGGTCGGCGAATTGGTCATTTCGCAGACCATGCTGGGGCAGCTGCTCCAGAATCTCGACGGCCGCGAGGACAGCCGGCTAGCGCAGGTTCTGGAGGACGTGTTCATGCACACGCGGGAGCTCAAGAATAGCGTCATGTCGATGCGCGCCCAGCCGGTCCGCGGGGTTTTCCAGCGCATGTCGCGGCTCGTTCGCGAATTGTCGGTCAAGACCGGCAAACGGGTCCGGCTTGAGACTTTCGGCGAGGGCACCGAAGTCGACAAAACCGTCATCGAGCGGCTGAGCGATCCGCTGACCCACATCATCCGCAATTCCATGGACCATGGTATCGAGGCTCCCGAGCGCCGGCGCGAGGTTGGCAAGGCGGAAGAAGGCACAATCACGCTATTGGCCGATCAGCGCTCCAGCCGTATCGTCATCGAGATCAGCGACGACGGCGCCGGGATCGATCCGGAGCGCGTAGTCAAGAAGGCCCGCGACAACGGTCTCATCCCGCTCGAGGGCCATCTGACCGAGGATGAAATCAACAATCTCATCTTCCTGCCCGGCTTCTCGACCGCCAGCGGCATCTCCGAAATTTCCGGCCGCGGCGTCGGCATGGACGTGGTTCGGCGCAACGTCCAGGACCTTGGCGGCCGCATTTCGCTGAAATCTACGCCGGGCAAAGGGATGACCATTCAGCTCGCGCTGCCGCTCACGCTCGCGGTCATGGACGGAATGATCGTGAAAGTCGCCACCGAAACCTATGTGATGCCGATTTCGAGCATCGTCGAATGCATTCGCCCGTCGGTGTCCGAATTTCACTCGCTATTGGGCACGCGCGGCGCGCTGCGCCTGCGCGGCGCCATCGTCCCGATCGTCTATCTATCCGAGTTGTTCGAGCTCGGCGCCTCCCACGAAGTCACCGACGAAAGCACCGTGATCATCATCGAGACCAGCGAAGGCGTACGCCTCGGCATCGTCGTCGACCAGCTCTGCGGGCATCAGCAGGTCGTGATCAAGAGCATCGAGGAAAACTACGGTGCCGTGCCAGGTATCGCCGGCGCCACCATCCTCGGCGACGGTCATGTCGCCTTCATTTTAGATGCCGAGCGGCTCGGAGAATTCGCCAAATATCCGGAATTCACGGCTGCCCGCAAGGAACAATATCTGCAGTAATCGACTGCAGGCGAAATCGGAAATCAGGAATCGCAAGTCAAGAATAGCAAGCTAGGTCAGGTGTACAATGCCGAACGCAGCAGCTCTCAAGGTTCTCGTCGTGGATGATCAATTCAGCGTTCGTCAGATGACGCGCCTTGCCCTCGAAAAAATTGGAGTTCGCCTCATCCACGAGGCGGAGAACGGCCAGGAGGCGCTGTCAAAGGCGCTGGCTCAGCCGCTTGATCTCATCATTTCGGATTTCAACATGCCGGAAATGGACGGCATCGGCCTGTTGCGCGCGGTGCGCGGCCATCAGGCCATTCGCAAGACGCCGTTCATCCTGATCACCGGCCGCGGCGACCGCGAGCTCGTCGTCAAAGCAGCGCAAGCCGGTGTCAACAACTATGTCGTCAAGCCATTCGATGAAGCCACCTTACGCCAAAAAATGGAAGCCGTGCTGGGGCGGATCAATTGACGTTCGCTGGGAGGCGGCCTCATGCACGACAAACCGGATTCCGGGCCAAATGAATTGCAGACCCTGCTGCGGGCCATCGCGACCATGAGTTGCGAGGTCGCCGAACAACTCGAACAGAACAGCAGTGGGATTGCCGAGGACCTCATGAAAGTTGGCGCCGTCACCAAGGATGTCATGGTCAAATTGCAGGCTTTCGACCGGATGCACCAAGAACTCGACGTCATCAGCGACGTCGTGCAGCACTGCTCGGTGCTGATGTCGAAGGCCAATGTCGGACAGCAAGAAGTCGAAGCGATTGTCTCGCAGATTACGCTCGCTCAATTCCGGCATCGCTTGCAGAACGTCTTGGCGGTCAGCGGATCGGCGGTTTCCCCCATCAGAGCCGAGCAGGAGCAGATCTTTTAGATCCTGATGCGAGCCGGTGTCGGGCCATCGCGAGGTTCGCCGCGGCGGGTAATGAAACGTCGGATTGTTTTTGGGTCTCAATCAACGATCGGCGCGAATCGAGTCGGGTCTATGACGCCTTGGCGGCCGGTGGCGCAGCCGCCGCCGCGGCGACACGCTCCGCCATGGCTTTTGTTATTCTCACGGTCTGCGACAAGCCCGCCGAGAGTTCCGGCAGTTCGCGTAGCGGCTTGCCCAGATAAGGCGGACTTAGTGCCAGGCGAAGCGCATCGCAATGACAATCGATGACGGCAGCCGGATAATCCATATGCGCAGCGTCGGCCGTTTCGATAATGGTGCAAAGGTTGGCGGCGATGAAGCCTACCAGGCTATGGCCAATCGAGTCGGCGATGTCGCGAATGCTTAGGCTTGCCGCGTAGGCGTCGGCGATATGGACAAGATGCTTCTCGTCGCGGGCCCGGGCGGCGAGGAGGGCCGCTTCCAGCTGCTGGCACTGCAGCTTCACATGCTCCTCGAGCTGCGGCTTCAATCGCGTCAGTTCGGCGTGCGCGCGTTCGATCGCGTCGTCGCGCGGCAGCGCCCCGGGCGAGCGCGCTTGGCGGCCGAAATCATCGTCAACCTCGATCTCGCGATGCGTGCCATTCGAAACCGCTTTCATGCACCTCACCGCGCCGTTTGCAGCAGGCTGTCGATCTCGTTTTGCGACATAGCCGGCCCTTCCTCCTCAGCGATTGCGACTTGACCGTCGCCGGCGCGGCGGCCGACGCCGCCCGGCAGCCCTTCGATCTTGAAGCGCCGGTCGGGGCCGAAATAGGTCGCCGTCTCGACAAAATTCCGCGGATGGAACGCGACCCAGGACAAGCGCTCATAGAGGCTCGCGGGCGACATCGGCTTTGCCACCACCATGTTGGCGCCGCAATCGCGGGCGGCTTTGATCGTCGAGGTCCGGGTGTCGGCGGTGACGACGAGAATCGGCATGGTGCGGAACGGATTGTTGGGATCCTTGCGGATCGACCGGATGAAGGCGAGCCCGCGGCCGTTGGCTAGGCTCGGATCGACCAGCATCATGTCGATCTTCTGATCGGTGAGAACCTGGATCGCGTGGTCCGGGGTGCGGGCCTCGACGACGCGGGTGGCGCCGAAGCCGCGCAGAATGCCGTGGACGATGGTGGAGGCATGCGGGTTGGGATCAACCAGCAGGAATGACAGTCCCGCAAGATTGATCGCGGCGTTACGCGTATCCAACACGGCATTCTACCTCGGACGCAACAATGAATCCTGCCTTGTCCTTTTTACGCGGCTGAGAGTTAAGCCTTGCCGGGGATCATCGGCTTTGTTGTTCACCTCGAACATTGATGCCGGTCAATTCGCCGTATAGCGGAGTGCGCGTACGAAATAGTACGGACTCCGAAATTAGCCGAAAGACAACGGGCGGAATTTATCGTCCTGGTCAAATGATCGAGCGCAATAACTCGGCTCAAGGCGCCAATGGTCTCAGGTTAATTCCACTTAGGACCGACTTGAGGCGCGTCAAGCCGAGCATCGTTTAACACCGACCACCGCGCTCTGGTCGGATCGGATAAGGCAGCCTACGCTCATGTTGCGCGAAATCGAACCGCTGTCGGATTTGGTGAATGCCCGCGGCATTGTCCCGGCCTTGCCCGACCTGCCGTGCAACACGTGTCATTTTCGCTCGTCGAATTTCTGCGGCGCGCTGTTCGGCAGAAGCGGCCAGCCGATGGCGATACGAGGCAAGCATCGCGAAATCGCCGCGCGGCAGAACATCTATCGCGCCGGCGAGGGCAACGAAGGCGTGCTGGTGATCTGCGACGGCTGGGCGGTCCGCTTCGTGCAATTGCCCAACGGCAAGCGCCAGATCCTGTCGGTGATGCTGCCGGGCGACCTGGTCAGCGCGACCTCCATGCTCGAAGGTCAGCTCGGCTTTTCCGTCCAGGCGGTTACCGACGTGCGCTACTGCTATTTCCCGTTCGCCGAAGTGCGCGCCCGGATTCGCAATAATCCGCCGCTGTTCGATGCCTGGCTCCGCTTGACGGCGGCCGAACAGCGCGATGCCGACAAGCGTCTGGTCGACCTCGGCCAGCGCACGGCGCAGGAAAGGATCGCGGCGCTGATCGTTCATGTCATGCAGCGCTGCGAGCAGCGCGGCGAACTGGTCGACGACGAATTTCCGTTCCCCTTGAGCCAGCAGCAGATCGCCGATTTCACCGGGCTCACGCCGGTCCACACCTGCCGGGTGCTGAGCGCGCTGCGCAAGAACGCCGTCTGCGACGTTGGGCACGGCTTCGTCAAAATCATGGAACGCCGCGAATTGCAGCGCATGGGCGCGCTCAAATAGCCGTTGCGCGCGGCGCTCGCGCCGCGTTGCGCCTTTGCGCGATCCGCCACGGCAATTCGATAACGGCAAAGGCCGCGGCGGCGAGCGCGACGACGATGATGGCGCGCGCCGGCCACCGCCCGAGCGCGGCGACGAACGGCGGAATTTTCGCCGCCGGCAGATCGCCCAGATAGCCGTAGTCGGCGCCAAGCCAGAGATCCAGCGGCACCACGATCGCGAGATAGGCCGCGCCGGCGAGACAGGCGCGGCCGCAATCGCGCCAATCCGGGCGAAAGCCGAGCACCGCGAGATCGAACACGGCGTAGCCGAGAATGATGGTGTGCTGCGCCCAGAACCACCAGAAGATCGGGTTCGCCGGACCGTACTGCAGCGCCGGCTGGATGAAGGCCTGCGTGGTGAGCGCGAAGGCCCAGAAGTAAAGCGTTGCGCGCAGCGGGCGCCACAGCGTGAACAACGCCAGCGGCGCAATGACGCCGTTGATGTCGCAAATCTGCAGCGGCAGGCCGGTCGCGACATCGACGCCGTTGCGATTCCACCAGATGTTATAAGCAAGCCAGTAGGCGATGCCGAATAGACCGAGGCTGTGCCGCAAGCGCGCTAGATACGGCTCGTCCAGGCGCCGGCCGGCAAGCACAAGGCCGGCGATGACGGCGAGGCAGCCGCACACCGTGACCAGGTGCAGCCAGCCATAAGGCGCGAATCTGTCCCAGCCGTCGGCAGCCACGCC
>JASHOX010000121.1 GCA_030038415.1 Xanthobacteraceae bacterium | reverse complement strand
GAAGTACTGTCGCCGACCAATCCGCTCGGCATCAAAGCCGGGGGCGAGGGCGGCACCACGGCGGCGCCCGCCGCGGTTGTGCTTGCCGTGCTCGATGCCTTGCGCAGCGTCGGTGTGCGCGATTTGGCCATGCCGGTCACGCCCTACGCGATCTGGACCGCGATCCAGCAAGCCAAAGCCGGTGAAGCTTAGCGTGTCCTTGACGAAGCGCGCGCGGCGAATGACTGTAACCGCTGAATAACGATAAGGCTTAGGGAGAGACGAACCAATGGCGAACAAGATCATCATCAGCTGCGCGATCACCGGCTCGATTCATACGCCGACCATGTCCGACGCGCTGCCGATCACGCCCGATCAGATCGCCAGCCAAGCGATCGACGCCGCCAAGGCCGGCGCCGCGATCCTGCATCTGCACGCGCGCGATCCCAAGGACGGCCGGCCGTCGTCGGAAGCTAGCGTGTTCATGCAGTTTCTGCCGCGCATCAAGCAGGCAACCGACGCGGTGGTCAACATCACCACCGGCGGCGCCGTCACGATGACGGTCGACCAGCGCATTTCGGCGGCCAATACGCTGTCGCCGGAAATGTGCTCGATGAACATGGGCTCGATGAATTTCGCGCTCTACCCGATGGCGCGCCGCTACAAGACCTGGAAATACGACTGGGAGGAAAGCTACCTGCTTAACTCCGACGGCTATATCTTCCCCAATACCTTCCGCGACATCGAGAAGGTCTACAAGACGCTCGGCGAAGGCCACGGCGTGAAATTCGAGCACGAATGCTACGACACCGGGCACCTCTACAATCTCGCGCATCTCGTCGACCGCGGCATGTTCAAGCCGCCGATCTTTTTGCAGTTGATCTTCGGCATTCTCGGCGGCATCGGCGCCGATCTCGACAATCTGTTCTTCATGAAGCGCACCGCCGACCGGCTATTCGGCAAGGACTATCTGTGGTCGGTTCTGGCCGGCGGCCGTCACCAGATGAATTTTTGCACCGCCGCCGCCATGATCGGCGGCAATGTGCGTGTCGGGCTCGAGGACTCGCTCTATATCGGTCCGGGCAAGCTCGCCGAGAGCAACGCCGAGCAGGTGGCCAAGATCCGCCGCATCGTCGAGGATCTCGGCTTCGAGATCGCCACGCCCACCGAGGCACGGGCGATGCTGGGCTTGAAGGGCGGCGACCGCGTGAAGTTTTAGCCGGCGGCGTTCCGTATCTCCGGCGCACGGCGAGGGATCGGCGACATTGGCTTGACGTTGTTATCCTGCGTTAAGCCAATTCCCCGATTTATTCAGCTTACGTTAGACCTGTTTTCTCATAGTTCCGGCCGGGACGCGCTGTTCAGCGGCCGCGGGACCGGCTTTTCCGCGATCAAGCGTCCAGTCATTGTTTGGGCAAACGGCAAACGACTTTTGATAATGACTATCGGTCGCCGCATCCTTCTCCTGATTTTCGTCGCCTCCGCCGTGATCGTCGGTTTTGCCGGATTGGTGATTTGGGGGCGCGTCGCGGCGCTGCAGGACAGTCGCGCGCTTGTCAGCAACGAACGCGCGATTGCCGCCGTAGACGTCATTGTCGGTGCCTTGCAGCTCGAGCGCGGCCGGTCAGCGCAATTCCTCGGATCGTCCGCCACCGCGCTGCCGGAAGAGCTCAAGAAACAGCGCGGCGAGACGGACGCCGCGCTGGCCGCGTTTCGCGATCTTGCCGCAGCGGGCGGGACGGCGGACTCCGAATTCGACACGGTCTTGCACGCGGCGGCGAATGATGTCGATGGTCTGGCGGCCATACGCGGCGACGTTACCGACCGGCGGCTTAGTTCAGCCGAATCGACTGCACGTTATGCGGATATCGTCGGCAAGCTATTGGATATTTCGCTTTCGCTGACGCGCGAGGTTAGAAGTTCGGAAATCAAGAATCAAGCGTTGGCGCTGAACTTCATCGAAGCCGCGGGCGAGCGCGCCGGACTTCAGCGCGCGCTCGGTGCGGCGGGTTTGAGCGCCGGTCATTTCACGACGGCGCAGCTTTTCCGCTTGTCGAGCTTGGCCGACCAGGAGCAGGACAGCGTGCATGCCTTCGCGCTATTCGCAGCGGCCGAATTCCGCGATCGTCTGGCGGCGGCCCTGAAGTCGCCGCGCGCGACACGAGCCGAGGTGATGCGCTCGCAAATCCTGGCAAGCCCCGCAGACGGCAAGATTGACAATATGACAAGCGAAGACTGGTTCCGGGCCGCCACCGATCGCGTTGAGATTTACGCCGGCATCCGCCGCGATCTCCTCGCCACGATCGGAGCCGAGGCCGGCGCCAACCGTGCTGCCGCGTTGCGGCAGATGTTGATTGGCGCGTGCTTGGCGGGCTTGGCGATTTTACTGACGGCGCTGGTCGCTCTCTCGACGGTGCACTCGATTTCGCGCCCGGTCGCCAAGATGACGGCGGCGCTGCGAAAACTGGCCGATGGTCGAATGGATATCGAAATACCGGCGGCGACGGGCGCCGCTGAAATTGGCGACATGGTCCGAGCTCTAGGGGTGTTCCACCGGGCGGCGGAGGCCAAGGAGAAGCTTGCCGCCGAGGCGGCCGAGCAGCGCTCGCGCCTCGACGCCGAGCGCGAGACCAACGATCGGGCGCGCGAGGCTAACGAACAGTTGCGGCGAAGCACCGAGCAGCAACGGGCCATTGTCACCGAGTCGATCGAAGCGGCGCTGGCGCAGCTCTCCGCCAAGAAGCTCGATTATCGCATCAACGAAGAATATCCCGAAGCCTACGCGGCGCTGAAGACAAATTATAACCTCGCCATGGACGAACTCGAGGAGGCGCTCGCGGGCGTCGGTCAAGCCGCTCTTGCCGTTCAGGCGCAAGCCCGCGGCATCTCGGCTTCGGCGAATGAACTCGCCGAGCGCACCGAGCGTCAAGCAGCGATGCTGGAACAGTCGGGCGCGGCTATCGCCAGCCTAGTCGGCGCCGTCAATAAGACGGCGGACTCCTCGACCAGAACCAAAGACAGCATTGCGGCGGCAAAGGTCAACGCCGTCGACAGCATCGAGGTGGTTCGGAAGACCGTTCAAGCGATCGAGCGTATTACCGACTCGTCGCAGAAGATCGGCGCCACCATCGGCGTCATCGACGCCATCGCCTTTCAGACCAATCTGCTCGCGCTCAACGCCGGCATCGAAGCCGCCCGGGCGGGCGAGGCGGGTCGCGGCTTCGCGGTGGTCGCCTCCGAGGTACGAACGTTGGCGCAGCGCTCCGCCGACGCGGCGCGCGAGATCAAGGAACTGATTTCGCGCTGTTCGGCCGACGTTGCCAACGGGGTTGAGCTGGTCGGCGCCACCGGCCGTGCGTTCGACCACATCAACAACCAGATTTCAGTCATCGACGGCGGCATAGCCGATATCGCCGGTCAGGCCGTCGAGCAATCCGGCACGCTCAAGGAAGTGAATACGGCGATGGGCGAAATGGACATCGCCACGCAGCAGAACGCCTCGATGGCCGATCAGGCCAAGGCGGCATGCCAGTCGCTGGCCGACGAGAGCGCGCGGCTGAACGACATGATCGGCACATTCGTTCTCGGCAATACGGCTTTAGGCGACG
>JASHOX010000120.1 GCA_030038415.1 Xanthobacteraceae bacterium | reverse complement strand
GCGCACCGCCGGATGCCGCGCGCCGCGGCATAGCGTGCGTTCGACCCGCAGCTTGAAAGCGAAAACCGCGGCGGCCTGGTCGAACGCGGCGCCGACTTGCGCCAGCGCCGCGTCAAGCGCCGAGCCGCTGGCCGTCTGCGCGCGGCCCGCGGCCATGCGGATACGATCAGACTCGCGCGCCTCGCGCCGTCCGTCGGACATCGCTTTTGCCCCAATTCGGCTTCGCGCGCGATGTAACTAGACGTGAGACGAATGTCAAGAGTGTAACTATAAAAAGGACGATGCGGCCGCGCCCCAAGCGTCGCAGGCACGTCGCGATTCGCTTCGAATCAACGCGATTCGGGCTGAGAACGGCGGCCTAAAACGTTAGAAAAGCTTCAGCCCGCATAAGACCTTGCCGACGATCTCCAGCTCCTTGAGCGGCACTTCCTCGGCGGCATGGTTGGGATTGTCGGAGATGATTCTCACCCGTGGCTTGTCGGCGGCGCGCATCACCTGCAGCCGCTTGACGACGATGCCTTCGAAGGCGTCGCGGATGGCGTAAAGCCCGTCGGGCGAGGGCGTCTTATGGCCGGTGTCGATGATGACGCGGTCGCCGGACATCAGGGTGGGCGTCATGCTGTCGCCGTTGGTGTCGAGCACCAGAAGCCGCTGCGTGGAGGTGTGCAATTGCTCGCGCACGAAGCTTCCCGGAAACACCCAACCCTCTGATTTTACTGGGTCGGCATGCTTGCCGTCCTTGCGCACTTCGCGCGCCGGCACCCCGCCGCCGCCGAGCCCGGCGCGGGTGTCGAGCTCGGGCACTTGGCCGATCGCCGGACCGAGCGGCTCCTCGTGGGCGCCTTCCTCGCGCAACACATCGCTTGATTCGATGTGGCCGCCGCCGGTGCCGGGATAACGGCCCCACAGCAGCATCTGCTCCGGCGTGTAGCCGAGCACGGCGGCGAACGGCTTTAAGTGGTCGAGCCGCAAGCGAATCTGGCCGTTCTCCAGCCGCGACAATTGCTGCTTCGAGACGCCGGAGCGCTTGACCAGCTCGGTCCGGCTCATGTGCCGCGCCTCGCGCGCGTAAAAGAGGCCGGTCTTGGTCGGTTTTTGCTTGCGTGCCATGGACTTCTCCCTCGCCCGATTGTCACGGATTCGGTGTAAATGCGCTAGGCTCTAAAACCGTGACTTGACGTGGCGCGTATCGCCATTTATGTGACATTTGTCACAAAAATAGAGGCGGGGGCGCACGATGCATGGCGAGCCGTGGGCCTCTATCGGGCTTGCCGCAGTCATGGTCCTCGGCTGGATCGTCGAGGCGGGCGCCAAGTGGTGCCTGTCCTGGGCGCTGTCGCATTTCCAGTAAGTCGCAAGCGCGCCGGCCCGGCGCCGCTGCATTATCGGCGATACCTTAGAGACACACCTGCCAGTCCGCCCCGCTCGGCTTCGGCCAGCGGGGCGCTTTTTGCATTTGCAACGCCCGTGTTCGCGAGCCCAGCGTGCTAGCGGTCAGGAAACGATGTGATACAAACGAATCCGCAGCATATGTTTCATCGAGAAATCTTGACGTGCCCGAGACAGTCGCCGAAATTCTCAACGCCTACCGAGCCGGCGACGCCACGCCCGCCGACATTGTCGCGCGCAGTTTTGCGCGCATTCGGACCCACGACGATCCGGCGCTGTTCATCAGCCTGCGCGATGAGAAGGACGTCGTCGCGGAGGCGCAGGCGCTCGCTCGCGGCAACCCTCAATTGTCGCCGCTCTACGGCATCCCGGTCGCGGTGAAGGACAACATCGACGTCGTCGGCCTGCCGACCACCGCAGCATGTCCCGCTTTTCTCTATTCTCCGAGCAAGGACGCAACCGCGGTCGCGCGGCTGCGTGCGGCAGGTGCGCTTATTCTCGGCAAGACCAATCTCGATCAGTTTGCGACCGGGCTTGTCGGCGTGCGCACGCCCTACGGCACCGGCCGCAATTTGTTCGACGAGAAGCTTATCCCCGGCGGATCGAGCACCGGCTCTGCGCTGGTCGTCGGCGCCGGCATTGCGCCGCTTTCGCTCGGCACCGACACAGCGGGATCGGGCCGCGTGCCGGCCGCTTACAGTAATATTGTCGGCTTAAAGCCGAGCCTCGGGCTGGTCTCAACCACGGGCGTCGTTCCCGCCTGCCGCACGCTCGATTGCGTCTCCATTTTTGCGCTGACCGTCGATGATGCGATGACGGCGCTCAACGTCATCGCCGGCGCCGACGCCGCCGATCCGTATTGCCGGCCGCGCGAGCTGGGTGAGTTCGGACCGATGCCTGATGGCATAAAACTCGGCGTGCCATCGGCCGCCCAGCGCGTATTTTTCGGCGATAAGATTTCCGCCGGCGCTTACGATGCGGCTTTAGCCAAGCTTTCCGATCTCGGCGCCAGCCTGATCGAGATCGATATGGAGCCGTTCTACGAAACCGCGCGGCTCCTTTACGATGGCCCATGGGTTGCCGAACGCTACCTCGCCGCGAAAACTTTGATCGATTCCGCGCCGGAATCGCTTCATCCGGTGACGCGGCAGATCATTGCCGGTGGCGCACGTGTAACGGCAGCCGATGCGTTTAAGGCGTTCTATCGGCTCGAAGCGCTGCGTCGCGTACGCGACCGCACCTTCGGCGTGATCGATGCGCTGGCGCTGCCCACCGTTCCGACCATCTACACGGTCGAACAGGTGCTCGCCGAGCCCATCGAACTCAACAGCAGGCTCGGCACTTACACGAATTTCGTCAACCTGCTCGATCTGTGCGGGCTCGCCGTGCCGGCCTCGATGCAGGGCGACGGAACGCCGTTCGGGATCACGTTGCTCGCGCTCGCCGGCGCCGACGCCATGCTGGCGGCGATCGGCCGGCAATTTCATCGGGCGAGCGGCCTGCCGCTCGGCGCGCTCAAAACATCCGCAGCCGGCTTGATCCGAAGCCGCTTCACTCCTCGTCGATCGCGCTGACATGCGCGGCGACCACGCGCCAGCCTTGCGGAAAACGCACCCAGGTTTGCATTTGACGCCCGACTTTGCCGGGCGCGCTCGATCGATGAAATAAGGTCGAAGCGACTGCGTGATCGCGGCCATAAGTCGTAATCACGGTCTTCGCCAATGTCCGCGCCAACCCGGCCGGCGAGCGCGCAGCGCGAAACGCGCTGATCTCGGCAAAGCCGTAGAGATTTTCCACGCCGCCGTAGCGGATGGTGCGAGCGTCGTCGTGGAACAGCGCGTCAAGCGTGGCGACGTCGTTGGCCACCAGCGCCTGTTCGTAGCGCTCGAACGCGGCTTTTACCTCAGCGACGATCTCCGGCAGGTCAATTTTCATATGCAGAAACTCCAACTGACTCGAACGTTTGTGCGGCGTATGATTTTGGCGAATTAGCGTTCAGTAACTGCGGTACGAGGATTGTCGGCCCGGCTTTGGATGGTGGCTCTATTGCGCTCACCGCTTCAGTCTTTACTAGGTCCCAATCTAGCGACATAGTCTTTTTAACATACAGAGGTAGCGAGGGCGGCCCATGAGCAGTGCGAAGGAGCTTATATTCGAGAGGGAATATCTGCGAGCTTGCTCTATTGAGGTGCTTTGTGCTGCAGGCTTCACCAAACGGTGTCCGTATCATGGGGAGGTTTTCGCGCATTCCCTTGGTCTAGAACCGCCCTATGCGCTTGCAAATTACAAAATCGGTAAAGGCGAGATTGTTCTTCCTACCGGCGTTTCTAGGGCTGAATTTTCGGACGTTCTCAAAGCAACCGCTGACGAGTTTCGGGGCATCTGTGGCTGCCGTGCCTGTGAGAAATATTGGGCGGAGGAATGAAGGAGGTCCCGAATGCGCGCGCTTCTTATGACCTGCATCGTGATTGTCCTCACCGCGTGCCCCCTCCATGCACAAGAGAAGATCGAAAACAGTGAAATTAGCTTTTACGTCCAAACGTCGGGTGGGAATCCGGCGGTATGTGGGATCGATACGGTACTTATCTATCGCGATCAAACATACCAACGGGGCGCGCTGGCAGGTGTTAGGGTCTCTCTTGCTTGGCAAGAAGCCAAAGGTGACATAGGTCTGCTCCTGAAAGGGGAAATCCATTCAAGACATGTCGTCCAAAGTGTTTCGCGTCGATCACAGCTTTGTGGCTGTTGACGGCAAGACAATTTCCCCTGCCGCGTCGAGTCGCTGTCAGGAGCCAGCCGCATTTTGTGGTTGGTATTGGCGTCCTGCATCAGTGGTTATTGGTGTTGCTGTGCCTCGGGGGAAACTCGCCATTGGGTTTAACCGAGAAGCTAATGGTTTAGACATTACCCTGCCTATTGATCCGACAGAGAGCGTTCGTGCCAAGTTCGACGAATATCGAGCCTTAGCCGCTTGTATGGCCACGCTGGCAGACCGAGCGAAGGCGGAATCCCACAACTAGTGCAGCATTGATCTGAACGATGAGAACGATAGCGATGCCGGCGCGAAACATGGCAGCTACACCGCCGGCCGTGGCGCGGCGACGACGCCTTGCATCTCCAGCGCGTGCGCCAGCCGCAGCACCACATCTTCCCGCCACGGCGCAGCGATGATCTGAACGCCGATCGGTAACGGCTCGAGCGGCACCGGCACCGCGACGACCGGCAGGCCGATGAACGAGATCGGCTGGGTATAAAGTCCGAGATTGGCGCGAACCGGCAATTCGGTGTCGCCGAACATGAAGGTCTGCTGGCCGATCAGCGGCGCGGTGCACGGCGTCGCCGGCGCTATGATGGCATCGACCTCATCGAACAGTTTTAAAACCTGCGCACGATACCAGCGGCGGAATTTTTGTGCCTTGACGACCAGCGAAGCCGGAGTCATCGCTCCAGCGAGCAGCCGGTCGCGCACCGCGGGATCGAAATCGCGCGCCCGCGCACGCAGGCGGTTCAGATGCAGACTGGCGCCCTCGCTGGCGGTGATAATGAAAGCCGCCGCACGAGCGCGTTGAGCTTCGGGGATGTCGATGTCGCGGTTGGCGCCGAGCGCGGCCGACACCCGATCGATGGCGTAGCAGGTTTCGCCGCTGTTGCACTTGAAATAGCCGGCGGCGACGGCGACGCGCAGACCGTCGACTCCTTGCTCCAAAACCGGAGCGACCGGCTCGACCGGGCGGCTGGCGCAGGCCGAATCTCCAGCGTCGAATCCTTGCATGGCGTCATAGGCCAACGCGAGATCGAGCGCCGAACGCGCGAACGGTCCGAGATGATCGAGGCTGGCGACAAAAGGAAACGTGCGCGCGCGCGTGAGCCGCCCATAGGTCGGCTTCAAGCCGAATATACCGCACAGCGAGGAGGGGACGCGGATCGAGCCGTTGGTGTCCGAGCCGAGCGCGAGCGGCACCAGGCCGCCGCCGACCGCCGCGCCGGAGCCGCCGGACGAGCCGCCCGACATGCGCTCGTGATCGTGCGGATTGCGCGAAGCGCCGTCGTGAACGTTCTCGCCGGTGAAATCGTAGGCGTACTCGCCCATATTGAGCGCGCCGACGAGAATGGCGCCGGCCGCTTCGAGTCGCTCGATCAGGACGGCGTCGCGTGTTGCCGGCGGCATGTCGCGGTTGATTTTTGAGCCTGCGAGCGTCGGCAAGCCTGAGACGTCGAACAAATTCTTCACGGCAAAGGGAACGCCGGCCAAAGGCCCAAGCGGCTCGCCGCGCTCGCGGGTCGCGTCCAAGGCCTCCGCACGGAGCAAGGCGCGTTGCTCGGTGACGGCGGTGAAGGAGTTGAGTACCGGGTCGCGTTCGCGGATGCGCGCAAGCGCCGCCTCGATGACAGCGAGCGCGGTGCTGCGGCCGGACTTCACCGCAATGGCGATTTCGGCCGCCGTGCTGAAATCGAAATCGGTTGTAGGCACGTCAAGCATATAACACGCTACGCCCGAATGATTTGCTAGGCATGGAAGATTTCGGCCGGTTCGGCATCATCGGGGAGGGGGAATTCATCCACCAGCGCCGCGTGGCGCAGGATCAGTTGCAGATTGAATTTCACACCAGCCTCCCAGGATGGATCGAGTGTCAGGCCGAGCGCTTGTGCGCCGGCGACGACCAAGGACTCGATAGAGTCTTGCTTTGGCGCACGCGCTGATTTGCGGATGACCTTGCGCTTCATGATGCAATCCTCGGCTGCGGTAAAAAGCTTTCCGCGAAATGACAAGCGACCTGGCGGTCGCCGAAGGCGTCCAGCGCCGGCATCGTGGTCTTGCAGGCATCGACGCCGTGCGGGCACCGGCCGTAAAAGCGACACGCGTTCGGATCCGGATCGATCGGGCTGCGCGGCTCCCCGGTGAGGCGGAGCCGGCTGGCGGTTTCATGCAGCCGGGGCACCGCAGCAACCAGCGCCTGGGTATAAGGATGAAGCGGATGTTCGAATACTTTGGCAGCGGGACCGGCTTCGACGATCTTGCCGAGGTACATCACCAGCACGCGGTCGCAGAGGAGCCGCACCACCGAGAGATCGTGCGAGACGAACAGATAGCTCATGCCGAGCTCTTTCTTCAGCCGTTGCAGCAGCTGAAGAACGACGACCTGAACCGACACGTCGAGCGCTGCAGTCGGCTCGTCGAGCACCAGCAGATCGGGTTCGACGGCGATGGCGCGGGCAATGCCGACACGGGCGCGCTGCCCGCCGGAAAGCTGATGGGGAAAGCGCGACAGCAATTGCAGCGGCAGGCCGCATTGGCCCGCCACCGTCTCGACGCGCTCTTTGAGGGCGTTGCCGCGCAATTTGCGCAGTCGCCGCAGCGGGTCGGCGATGGCGGCAAAGGCGGTAAAGCGCGGATTGACGCTCTCGCCGGCATCCTGGAACACCATTTGAATACGGGCACGATCGCGGTCGCGCGCGAAAACCCGCGCGGGCTTCAGCGCCAATTCGCGGCTGCCGAGCTTGACGCTGCCTTGGCTGACGTCGATCAGCCGGGTTAGTGCACGCACCAAGGTCGACTTGCCGCACCCGGATTCGCCGACAAGGCCGACGGTTTCACCCTTGGCGATAGCGAAGCTCACGTCGTCGACCGCGTAGACTTTCGGCAGTTTCTCGACCCCGCCGGATAGGCGTCGCTTCAGCCTCGCCCACGCTCCCGGTCCGGCCCCCGCCGGAAACCATTTGGAGACGTCGGCAATGTCGAGGAGCGCAGTCATGCTGCACTCACGGTTGGCGCGACGACGACTTGCGCGGGCAGCGGATTCCAGCACGCGACGAAATGCGCTGCATCTGGCGCCGCAAGAGGCAAAGGCTGCGCACAGGCGGCGATCTTGCGCGGGCAGCGCTCGGAATAGCGGCAGGGCGGCAGGTCGGCGCGGCGCAGATCAGGCAGCGAGCCCGCGATAGCGGCAAGTTCATCGAGGCTCGCCGCCGAATCCGGCGTCGCAGCGATCAGCTCTGCCGTATAAGGATGCCGCGGATTGGCGAACAGGTCCGCGGTCGGCGCGTTCTCGACCACATGGCCGGCATGCATCACGACGATGCGCGCGGAGCGCTGGCCGGCTAGTGCCAAGTCATGGGTGATGAATATCGTCGCCATGCCGAGCTCTTTGGCGAGATCGTTGATCAGATCCATGATCACGGCTTGTGTCGTGACGTCGAGCCCGGTGGTCGGTTCGTCGGCAATGAGCAAAGTCGGCTTTGCCGCCAGCGCAATCGCGATCATGACGCGCTGGCACATGCCGCCCGACATTTCAAACGGATAGGCTTTGGCGCGCCGCGCCGGATCGGTGATGCCGACGGCACGCAGCATTTCCACCGCTTGCGCCGGCGCCGCGCGGCGCGACACGTTGCCGTGGCAAATGAGCACGTCGGCGATCTGGCGGCCGACCGGGCGGATCGGGTTGAGCGCGGTGCGCGGGTTCTGAAAGATCATCGCGATCTTGCGGCCGCGCACGTTCGCCAGCTCTTTCGGCGTTGCAGCAAGAAGATCGAGATCGCCGAGCATGGCGCGCCCCGCGGTAACACGGCCGGCCGGATCGAGGATGCCCATGACCGCATAGGCCGTCACCGATTTGCCGGAGCCGGACTCGCCGACCAGCGCCACGGTTTCGCCCTTGGCGACACGGAAACTCACATTCTCAAGCGCGCGCACGGCACCGGAGCGGGTGCGGAACTCGACGCTCAGTCCTTCGACGGAGAGCGCGGGAGCGGGTGTCATGTTTGCCACCTCATGTCCGTCTCCTCGGATCGACCATGTCGCGCAACCCGTCGCCGAGCAGGTTGAAGCAGAACACCGCGACCATCAGCGCAGCACCGGGAAAGAACGCATTCCACCACTCGCCCGAAACGATGAACTGCGCACCTTCGGCCACCATGATCCCCCACTCCGGCGTCGGCGGCCGCACGCCGAGCCCGATGAACGACAGGCCCGCGGCATTGAGTATGGCGTAGCCCATGGTCAAGGACATCTGCACCACCAGGATCGGGAAGACATTGGGCAGAATTTGAAAGGTCAGAATGCGCCAGTCGGAATTGCCGGACAGCCGCGCTGCTTCGACGAACCCGGCCTCGCGGCGTATATTGGCCTCAGCGCGGGCGATGCGGGCGTAAAGCGGGAAGTTTACTATTGCCGTGGCAAGAACAATGTTCTGCACGGTGTTGCCCAGCGCGGCGACGATGCCCATGGCGAGAACGAACAAGGGGAACGCCATGATGGTGTCGGCGATGCGGCCGACGATGCGGTCAGTCCAGCCGCCGAAGAATCCGGCGGCAACGCCGGCAAGCCCGCCCATCAAAAACACCAGCGCGACCGAGGCGACCGCAATGAAAAAATCGAGCCGCGTGGCGACGACGACACGGCTGAACACATCGCGGCCGAGCTGATCGGTGCCGAACCAGTGCTGCAGGCTCGGCGGCTTCAACGCTTCGCTTGTGTCGCTGGCGAGCGGGTCATAGGGCACGATGTGCGGACCGAACACCGCCGCAAGGACGATCAGAACGAACAGCGCAAAAGCGAAGCCGGTGACCGGATTTTCGCCCAGCACATAACGCGAATGACGAACGAGCGCGGTCAAGCTGCTTTCCTGGCGAGGCGATGCGGCGAGGTCGGTCATGCTTCGAGCCTCACGCGCGGATCGATCAGGCCATAGAGGATGTCGATCAATAGATTGAGCATGACGTACATGACCGCCATGGTCAGCACGAAGCCTTGGACGGGCGCGAAATCGGAGGCGAGCAAGGCCTCGACGGCGTAGGAACCGATGCCCGGCCAAGCAAAGACCTTTTCCACCAATACATTGGCGCCGAGCAGAAACGAGAACACCATGCCGAGCGTGGTAATGACCGGCAGCATGGCGTTGCGGAAGGCATAGGTGATGATCACCGTATAGGCCGAAAGCCCGCTCGCCCGCGCCGTGCGCACGAAATCCGAGGACAGCACCGCGAGCATGGAGGCCCGCGTCATGCGGGTGATCGGCGCAAGCGAGAATATTGCGAGCGTGAGTGCCGGCAGGATGAGCTGCTTAAGGCTCGCCATGAACGTTCCGGGATCTCCCGCGATCAGGCTGTCGATCAGGTAAAAGCCGGTGACATGCGGCGGCTCGGTGTAGAACACGTCGAGCCGGCCGAGCGGTGCCGGCGCCCAGCCGAGCAGATAATAGAACACGTAAACCAGTATGAGGCCGGTGAAGAATACCGGCAGCGACACGCCGGCGGTCGAGATGACGCGGCAGGCTTGATCGATCAGCGAGTTCGGCTTGGTTGCCGCCACTATGCCGAGCGGCACCGCGATCACGATCGAGACAATGAGCCCGAGCAGCGTCAATTCCGCCGAAGCCGGCAACCGGTTACGCAGCTCAGTCGCGACCGGCTGGCCGGTGGTGAGCGAGGTGCCGAGATTGCCGTGGGCGAGATCGACCACGTAGCGGCCGAATTGCTCGATCAGCGGCTTATCGAGGCCGAGATTGACCCGCACCTGTTGAATCGCCTGGGGGGTTGCGGCGGGACCGGCGAAATATACAGCAGGATCGCCGGGGAGCGCTCGCGTCAGCAGAAAAGTGACGACCACCACGCCGATCAGGCTTGGGATTGCCATCGCCAGGCGTTTGACAATCATCGTCAACATTTCGCGTCTTTCGTTATGGTCGTCATGGCCGGGTCTGTCCGGACCACCCACGTCTTGATCGCCTCACGCTGGTCGAAGACGCGGATGCCCGAGGCCGTTCTCGGAACGACCATAGCCGGGCATGACGGTAATCGGATCATCCTTTTACGAAGCTGCGGTAATCGAGCCGCCGATGGAACCAGTATTGATAGCCGCTAACGTTCTTCTGCATCGCGACGTTGACATAGGGCTGATAGAGCGGGATGCGCGGCATGTCGGTGAAGGCAAGATCGACGAAGCCTTTCACGTCCTTGTTGTAGGTGCTCCAATCGCCGGTGGCCGCCGCGGCGCGCGCGCCGTCGACGAAGGTGTCCATCTGCGGCGACTGATAATCCATGGTGTTGAAGATCGATTTGCCGGAGTGGTAGCACCAGTAGAAGAAGTATTCCGGATAATCGAGCCAACCTGAGAACACGTTGGTGAACAGCGGCATCGTCTTTTTGGTAAGCTCGGTGCGCCAGTTCGCGCCGGGTACCTTGTTGATCGTCGTGGTGATGCCGATTTGTTGCAGGCTCTCCTGCACCAGTTCGCAGATCGGCTGATTGACGCCGGCGAAGCCGAGGTCGAACGAAATCGGCACGTTGATGTTGCTCGCGCCGGACTCGGCGAGAAGCTTTTTCGCTTTGTCGAGATCGGTGTTGAATTTGTG
The DNA here is from genome assembly GCA_030038415.1 of Xanthobacteraceae bacterium. Taxonomy (GTDB): domain Bacteria; phylum Pseudomonadota; class Alphaproteobacteria; order Rhizobiales; family Xanthobacteraceae; genus BOG-931. Next base: position 15,946 of record JASHOX010000120.1, on the reverse strand, counting down.
CGGCTGCGGCCAAGCGACCTCGGTCGCTGTGTCTGCCGGCGCGCCGAACATCGGCTTGCCGAGCCCATAGAGGACCACGTCCATGATCTTCTGGTAGGGCAGAGCATAGGCCACGGCGTAGCGCACTTTGACGTCGTTGAACGGCGGGTGCTGCACGTTCACGCCGATATATTGGATGCCGTTCGAATATGGCGTCGAGACGATAGTGAGCTTGCCGTCGGTCTTCAGTTCGGAAAAATCTTTGTTCGGAAGATCGTAGGAGACGTCGGCGTCGCCGCGTTCGAGCAATGCCCGCCGGTTACCGGCATCCGGCACGATGCGCCAGATCACGCGCTTGATCTTCGGCAGCGGACCGCCTTTCCATTTGTCGTTGCGCTCCAGGACCACCTGGGAGCCGGCAGTCCAATTGGTTACCTTATAGGCGCCGCTGCCGACGGTATTGAGCTTGGTATATTCGAGGCCCCATGGGTCCTGTGCGGTGGCGTTTTTCTTCACTAGCTCGGAATTAATGATGCAGGGCACGATGACTGCGAGGTCGGGGATGGTCAGCCTGTCCTTTTTCAGGAAATCGACGCGGAAGGTGCGGTCGTCGACGACGACGAATTGTTCCGGCTTGGCGAGCGATCCTGCGCTCATCTGGAACGTCGGAAAGCCACCGACCGTGACCGCGCGATCGAACGACCATTTGACGTCCTTGGCGGTGACCGGAGTGCCATCCTGGAATACCGCATCTTTGCGCAGTTTGAAGGTCGCCGACATGTCGCCGACGTTCATGTCCTCGGCGAGCTCGGGCTTGAATTTGGTCTTGTCGTAATACGGCGTGCCGTTCGGCAGCGTCTTCATTTCGTGAGTGATGAGGCGATCGTAGCAATTCCACGACACCTCGTAGCCGGGCACGTTGGTGCCGACGCCGTGGATATCGAGATTGTTCGGACCGCTTTCGGAGACGATGAGCAGCGTCTCCTGACGCGACTGCGCCTTGGCGGGAGACCATATCGCCGGTGCCGGAACGGCGGCGGCCGCGGTCAATGCGGTCACGGATTTGAGAAAGTCGCGGCGCTTCATTGAAGCCTCCCGAGGCTGGCGCGTTTTGCTGAGCAAGTCTCCGCAAGGGACGTGCCAAGCCGTCAGCCGCCGATACCGCAGAATAAATCCGTGTTTGGCTGGGTTCGGTGCCGGCATGGCGACCGCGTGAGAACGCTTCCTAGGCGACTGGCGCAGCCGCCGCACATTTATTAGGCAGCTATCGCGACGCTGCCTGTCCGCGCCCTGGCCCCGATTTTGCAAGTTTATTGGTGTTGCGAGGCAGGAGATCGGGCATGCCGCGCGTAAGGATCGAGGCCGAACCAGCCGCATTGGTGGTCGATCTCGCGGCTGCGGCGCTGGTAATTATCGATATGCAGCGCGACTTTCTGGAGCCGGGTGGCTTCGGCGAAGCGCTCGGCAACGACGTGACCCGGCTGCGGAGGGCGGTCGCGCCGTGCAAGGCGGTGCTCGATGAGGCACGGCGCCTCGGCCTTCTCGTCATCCATACCCGGGAGGGTCATCGGCCCGATCTGTCCGATGCGCCGCGGCACAAAGTCGAACGCGGCGATCCGGCGAACCGCATCGGCGCCCGCGGCCCGATGGGCCGCATTCTGGTTCGCGGCGAGCCCGGCCACGACATCGTTCCCGAGCTTTATCCGCTCACCAGCGAACCGGTGATCGACAAGCCGGGCAAAGGGGCATTCTATCAGACCGACCTTGAACTAATGCTGCGTAATCGCGGCATCGACACGTTATTCGTCGCCGGCGTGACGACGGAGGTGTGCGTCAACACCACGGTGCGCGAGGCCAATGATCGCGGCTTTCGCTGCATCGTGCTGTCCGACTGTTGTGCCTCCTACTTTCCGGAATTTCACGATGCCGGCCTCGCCATGATCAAGGCGCAGGGCGGCATATTTGGCTCAGTGACTGCATCGCCGCATTTGCTGCGGTCGCTGGCGGCCGTCGGCAATCAGAAAATCGCGTAAGTCGCAAATGAATCTTGATGACGGGAGGGTAGGATGACGACATCGACAGGAACGTTCCGTCCGGTGCTGTGGAGCGCCGGTGACTGGAACGCTTTTTTTGGTTTCGGCACCAACATCCTGGTCAACATGCTCGTGCTCACCAGCCTGTTGCGCTTCGTGTTGAAAATGCCGGACTCGCTGGTGTTCGGCCGCATCCTGCCGGCGATGGGCCTGATGATGTGCCTGTCGACTTTCTATTATGCCTACCTCGCCTACCGCCTGGCCAAACGCACCGGCCGCAACGATGTCTGCGCGCTGCCGTCCGGCATCAGCGTGCCGCACATGTTCATCGTCACTTTCGTGATCATGCTGCCGATTGCGCTGAAGACCCACGATCCGGTGCAGGGCTGGGAGGCCGGTCTTGTGTGGGTGTTCTTCCAGAGCTTCATTTTGATGATCGGCGGCTTCATCGCTCCCTATGTGCGCAAGATCACGCCGCGTGCCGCGCTGCTCGGCACGCTCGCCGGCGTTTCGATCACCTTCATTGCGATGCGCCCAGCATTGGAAATGTACCAGACGCCGGTGATCGGGCTCGTTTGCTTCGCCATCATCATGGTGAACTGGCTCGGCGATTTCAAATATCCCAAGGGCATCCCCGCCGGCCTGATCGCGATCGCGGTCGGTACTCTGATCGCCTGGGGCTCCAATTTGTTCGGTCTCAATTACGGCGGCTTGAGCGTCAAAGGCGTGGGCGACGCGTTTGCCAATTTCGGCTTCAATGTACCGATTCCGGCGTTCGGTCACGTATTCTCGGGATTCCATTACCTCGCCGTTATCCTGGTCACCGCGGTGCCGTTCGGCGTCTATGACCTGGTCGAGGCGATGGACAATGTTGAGAGCGCTGAAGCCGGCGGCGATCCGTATCCGACGACGCGGGTGCTCACCGCCGACGGCATCGTCAGCTTGATCGGCTGCCTGATGGGCAATCCGTTCATCAACGCGGTCTACATCGGCCATCCCGGCTGGAAGGGCATGGGCGGCCGCATCGGCTATTCGGCGGCCGTCGGCGTCATGGTCATTGTGCTGTCCTGGTTCGGCATCATCTCGCTGCTGCTCGCGATCGTGCCGGTCGTCGCGATCTCGCCGATCCTGCTCTACATTGGCATGCTGATCGGCGCGCAAGCCTTCCAGACCACACCACGAGAGCACGCTCCCGCCATCGTGCTGGCGCTCACGCCCCATCTGGCGGCGTGGTGCCAGACATTGATGGACGGCGCGCTGGGCGTTGCCGGCACCAGCGCAGCCGCGCTCGGCTACGACAAGCTGGCCGGCGTCGGGGTGCTTTATCCCGGTTTGGCGACGATGGGCGGCGGCGCCATTCTGACCGGGCTGGTGTTGGCTGGCATCACCGCTTGCATCATTGACAAGAACTTCGTCAAAGCTTCGGTGTTCGCCTCGGCCGGAGCGGTACTGACCTTCTTCGGCTTCATGCACGGCTCGGCCGTTGGCATTGCGGTGTCGCCGACGCTTGCCGTCGCCTATGCCGTGGTGGCGGCGTTCTCGTTCGCGCTCAGCCGCTATCCGGCCCTGGCCCCGAGACTGACAACGTCGGACGAGGCATTGGCGGCCACGCCGGCAGAATAAGCTACCGGTGACATTCGGAATCGCCTTCTGCTCATAAAGCAGGCGGCGACGTGCTGAAAAAAGCGGCCTGGCTTGGCGTCCGTCATAATTGACCAAAGAGATCAGCGCTCTAACGCTGCAGAAAACTGGCACATGCTTTGCGACGCAGCCGGAGAGGGCGCCGTCCGTGCGCTCGCTCAAGCATAGCGAGGCTCGTCCATGTCCAGCAAACCGATAACCACCTACACGCTCACTCGCCGCGGCTGGCTCGTTGGAGCCGGCGGTGTCGCCCTTGGACTGATGGGGGCGCTGCCGGCGCAAGCCGAAGACACGATCAAGGTCGGCATCCTCCATTCGCTCTCGGGCACCATGGCGATCAGCGAAACGACGCTGAAAGACGTGATGCTGATGCTCATCGCCGAGCAGAACAAAAAGGGCGGCGTATTGGGCAAGAAGCTGGAAGCGGTCGTCGTCGATCCCGCCTCGAACTGGCCCTTGTTCGCCGAAAAGGCGCGCGAGCTGATCAGCCAGGATAAAGTCGCCGTCGTGTTCGGCTGCTGGACCTCGGTGTCGCGCAAATCGGTGCTGCCGGTGTTCAAGGAACTCGACAGCATTCTGTTCTATCCCGTTCAATTCGAAGGCGAAGAAGGCGAGCGTAACGTGTTCTATACCGGCGCCGCGCCAAACCAGCAGGCTATCCCGGCGGTCGATTATCTCATGAGCGCGGACGGCGGCTCGGTGAAGCGGTGGGTGCTGGAAGGTACCGACTACGTCTATCCGCGCACCACCAACAAGATCCTCGAGGCCTATCTCAAGCAGAAAGGGGTGGCCGACGAGGACATCATGATCAACTACACCCCGTTCGGCTTCTCCGATTGGCAGACCGAGGTTTCCAAGATCAAGGCGTTCGGCTCGGCGGGCAAGAAGACGGCGGTGGTGTCCACCATCAATGGCGATGCCAACGTGCCGTTCTACAAAGAGCTCGGCAATCAGGGCATCAAGGCGACGGACATTCCGGTGGTGGCGTTTTCGGTCGGCGAAGAGGAGCTCGCCGGTCTCGACACCAAGCCGCTGGTCGGGCATCTCGCCGCATGGAACTACTTCGAATCGATCAAGACGCCGGCGAACGCTGCCTTCATCAAAGAATGGCATGACTTCATCAAGAATCCGAAACGCACCACCAACGACCCGATGGAGGCGCATTACATCGGCTTCAACATGTGGGTGAAGGCGGTGGAGAAAGCAAAGACCACCAACGCCGACAAGGTGATTGCCGCTTTGCCGGGCATCAAACAAGCCAACCTAACCGGCGGCGTGTCCGAGATGCTGCCCAACCATTACATCACCAAGCCGGTGTTCATCGGCGAGATTCGTGCCGACGGTCAATTCGACGTGGTGTGGAAGACCAAATCTTTGGTTCCCGGACAGGCGTGGTCGCCTTATCTGCCCGGTTCGAAGGATCTGATCGCCGATTGGGTGAAGCTCAACTGCGGCAACTACAACACCGTCACCAAGACCTGCGGCGGCACTTAAGTCGCGGCAGCGCCAACGTTTTTATGCCGACATCGCGGGGAGGCGGCGTCGCCTCCTCCGGACAGCGGCCGGGGAACATTGCGATGCGTTTTGGCCGAGCCTGCCTCGTCGCGCTGGCTTTAGCCTTTGGTCTCGCCCTGGGCGTCGCGAACGCGCAGGCTGTAAGCCTCGACGACGCCATTACGCACTTCACCGCCGACGATTTCGACGAGACGCTGATCGGCGTCAACGAGGTCGTCGCCAGTGGCAGTTCTCGCGCGGAAACGATCATCGGCGCGTTGCAGAACGGCCAGCTGATGTTCAGCGCCGAAAAGAAGGCAGTGTACATCCAGGATGCCGCGGGCCAGCTCGTCGATGCCGCCACCGGCCAGCCGGCGGGCGGCCCGCCGCCGGACGATCTCGACAGCGTACACCTCAATAATAGGCTGCGCGGCGCCATCGATGCGGCGATGGGCCAGTTGACGCTGTTGTCGCGGGATCCGGAGCGGCGCTACCAGGCTGCGCAAGCGGTGTTCAAGTCGCGCGCGGCCACCGCACTACCGACGCTGGAAAAGGCGATTGCCCAGGAGACGGATGGCCGCGTCAAAGTCGCGCTGGAACAGGCGCGCGCCGCCATCCTGCTCACCACGCCGGGCACTTCCGAAGCCGACAAGCTCAAGGCGATTGCGACCGTCCGCGACCGCGGCGATCAGGACGCGCTGGGGCTCCTTGCGGATATACCAGCTCACGAAACTCCGGTCGTGGCGAAGGCCGCAAGCGATGCCATCGCTGCGATCCAGACCCGTCTCGCCGAATGGGATGCAGTACAAAATCTCTGGTACGGGCTATCGCTCGGCTCGGTGCTTTTGCTGGCGGCCATCGGGCTCGCCATCACCTTCGGCGTGATGGGCGTCATCAACATGGCGCACGGCGAAATGGTGATGCTCGGCGCCTATGTCACCTATGTCGTGCAAGAGATCATCCGCAACAACGCGCCGGCGTTGTTCGACTACTCGCTGGCGATAGCTATTCCGCTTGCCTTTGTGTTCGCCGGTTGCGTCGGCATATTGATCGAACGCTGCATCATCCGGTTTCTCTATGGGCGGCCGTTGGAGACGCTGCTCGCCACCTGGGGACTTTCACTGATCCTGCAACAGGCCGTGCGCACGGTTTTCGGGCCGAACAACCGCGAAGTCGGCAATCCGTCCTTTATGAGCGGCGCGTTCGATCTCGGCGGCATCACCGTCACCTATAACCGGCTTTGGATCATCTGCTTTGCGCTTGCAGTATTCGTCGCGCTGCTGGGCCTATTGCGCTACACGCGCTTCGGCCTGGAAATGCGCGCGGTGACGCAGAACCGGGCGATGGCAGCCTCCATGGGTATCCGCACCAGCCGGGTCGACGCACTGACCTTCGGCTTGGGCTCCGCCATCGCCGGGATCGCCGGCGTCGCACTATCGCAAATCGACAACGTCAGCCCCAATCTCGGCCAAAGCTACATTATCGACAGCTTCATGGTCGTGGTGTTCGGGGGTGTCGGCAATTTGTGGGGCACATTCGTCGGCTCCTTCGTGCTCGGCGTCGCCAATAAATTCCTCGAGCCGTTCGCCGGCGCCGTGCTCGGCAAGATCGCAATTCTCATCTTGATCATCTTGTTCATCCAAAAGCGTCCGCGCGGCCTGTTTGCGCTCAAGGGAAGGGCGGTCGAGGCGTGAGCTCGCATATCCTCATCCGTTCGCTCGACCGCAGCGCGACCGTTTTTTTGATTACGGTGGCGGTTATTGCGATCGCCGTCCCGGTGCTCAATCTCGCGGTGCCGCAGTCTTCGGACTTCCACATCCCCACTTATCTGGTGGCGTTGTTCGGCAAGTATCTGTGTTACGCGATCCTCGCTTTGTCGATCGATCTGATCTGGGGCTATTGCGGCATTCTCTCGCTCGGCCAGAGCGCGTTCTTCGCACTCGGCGGTTATGCCATGGGCATGTATCTGATGCGTCAGATCGGCACCCGCGGCGTCTATGCCAATCCGATCCTGCCCGACTTCATGGTGTTTCTGAATTGGAAGGAGCTGCCGTACTCCTGGTACGGCTTTCAGCATTTTCCCTATGCCGCGCTTATGGTCGTGCTGGTGCCCGGTGTGCTCGCTTTCGTGTTCGGCTGGCTCGCTTTCCGCAGCCGCGTCACCGGCGTTTATCTGTCGATCATAACCCAGGCGCTCACTTATGCGTTGATGCTCGGCTTCTTTCGCAACAATTTCGGCTTCGGCGGCAATAACGGCCTGACCGATTTCAAGGACATCCTCGGCTTCAATGTCGAGGCGGAAACCACGCGCGCTGCATTGTTCTCGATCACCTGCGTCGCGCTGATGCTCGGCTTACTGGTCTGCCGGGCCGTCGTGACCTCGAAATTCGGCAAGGTCCTGATCGCCATCCGCGACGCCGAAGCCCGGGTGCGGTTTCTCGGCTATCGCGTCGAATCCTACAAGGTGCTCGTATTCACCTTGTCCGCCTGCATGGCCGGCATTGCCGGCGCGCTTTACGTGCCGCAAATCGGCATCATCAATCCCAGCGAATTCGCGCCGGGTAATTCGATCGAAGCCGTCATTTGGGTGGCGGTCGGGGGCCGCGGCACGCTGGTCGGCGCCGCGGTCGGCGCGATCCTGGCCAATTACGCCAAGACCTATTTCACGTCCGGCGTGCTGGCGCCGTATTGGCTGTTCATGCTCGGCGGCCTGTTCATCGGCGTGACGCTGCTCTTGCCGCGCGGCATCATCGGCAGCCTGCATCATTGGACGGCGTTGCGCCGTGCCCGGATATCCGCGGCGGCGGAGGAAGGTGTTGCCGCGCCGCCGCCGGAGCCGCAGCCGGCGGAATGAGGATCGGCCGATGAAGATACAAGAACGACTGGCGCAGGCCGAAGATCGGGCGAAGGAGGCCTTCGAGCGCACGCTTCTCTATATCGAGGGCGTTACCGTGTCGTTCGACGGCTTCCGCGCGCTCAATAACCTCTCTTTCGCCATCGAACCCGGCGAGATGCGCGCCATTATCGGCCCCAACGGCGCCGGCAAGACGACCATGATGGACGTGGTCACCGGCAAGACGCGGCCGGACAAAGGCGCGGTGATTTTCGACAAGTTGCACGATCTGGCGCGTCTCGACGAGACCGAAATCGCCGAACTCGGCATCGGCCGCAAGTTTCAGAAACCAACGGTCTTCGACAGCCACACCGTGTATGACAATCTCGAACTCGCGCTCAAGGCCGATCGCCGCGCACGGGCGACGCTGTGGACGCGAGAAACCGCCGACGAACGGCGCCGCATCGAGGAAATCTTGCAGATCATTCGTCTGACCGCTGTACAGAACCGCCTCGCCGGTGGTCTATCGCATGGCCAGAAACAGTGGCTCGAGATCGGCATGCTGTTGGCGCAGGATCCGAAACTGCTGCTGGTCGACGAACCGGTCGCCGGCATGACCGACGTCGAGACGCAGCAGACCGCCGAACTGCTCAAACAGATCAATCGCGAGCACACCGTCGTCGTGGTCGAGCACGACATGACCTTCGTGCGCGAGCTCGGCGTCAAAGTCACGTGTCTGCACGAAGGCTCGGTGCTTGCCGAGGGCACCATCGACGAAGTCTCGGCGAACGAGCGCGTCGTCGAAGTCTATTTGGGACGCTAAGGGCATGATCCGAAAAATAACTTCCGGTTTTCCGAAAAGGTCATACGGCAAGGAATAAGCTGATGCTCGAAGCGCAAGCCATTGATCTGCATTACGGCGCCGCCCAGGCGCTTCGCGCGGTATCGCTAAAGGCGGAGCCCGGCAAAGTGACCTGCGTGCTCGGGCGGAATGGAGTAGGCAAGACCAGTCTTTTGGACGCTCTTGCCGGCCACCATCCGGTGAGCAGCGGTAAAATCACCTGGGAGGGCGACGACATCACCGTTTTGCGGCCGCCGGAGCGCGCGCGGCGCGGTATCGCCTATGTGCCGCAGGGGCGCGAAATCTTTCCGCTGCTCACCGTTGACGAAAATCTGAAAACCGGCTTCGCGCCTCTGCCGCGCGGCGAGCGCAACGTGCCGGACGACGTGTTCTCGCTGTTCCCGGTGCTCAAGGGCATGCTGCACCGGCGCGGCGGCGACCTGTCCGGCGGCCAGCAGCAGCAGCTCGCCATCGGCCGCGCGCTGGTGATGCGGCCGCGGCTTTTGTTGCTCGACGAGCCGACCGAGGGCATCCAGCCGTCGATCATCAAGGATATCGGGCGCGCCGTCGATTACTTGCGGTCGCTCGGCAGGATCGCCATCGTGCTGGTCGAGCAATATCTCGACTTCGCCCGTGAACTGGGCGACTATTTCGCGGTGATGGATCGCGGGGCCGTCGTTTATTCGTGCAGTCGCGACAATATCGACGAAGCGGCGCTGAAGCGAGCGATGACTATCTGATTTTATTGTCCGATCTGGCGGCGTGACGTTTAATCCATGATCTTCGATGCCATGTCGATGCCGGCGACTCAGCCACGGGATGATGTTTTTGCGGCCAATCGCGCCACGGGGCGGATCGCGCTCCGCGTGGCGGCAGGCTCCGGCGGCAGCCGGCCGGTGCGCGTCCATGAATCGGGATCGCTTCGGGTGCGCTTCCCGCACCGCGACGGCGAAGTCCTGGACGCCGTTATTGTCAATACCGGCGGCGGAATGACCGGCGGTGATCGATTCAGCCTCGATATCGACGTCGCTGCCGGCGCACGGGTGAGCGTGACCACCGCAGCCGCCGAGAAAATCTACCGCTCGCTCGGTCCGGATACGGAGCTCGACGTGAATCTCGCCGTCGGCTCCGGCGGGATGCTGGCGTGGTTGCCGCAGGAGACGATTCTATTCGACCGGTCGCGCTTGCGGCGCCGGATCGCCGCCGATCTTACCGCCGGCGCCAGTCTACTTTTGGCGGAAGCCAGTATCTTTGGCCGCTCCGCCATGGGCGAAAGCGTTGTCTCGGGATGCTTTCTTGACTCCTGGCGCATACGCGTCGGCGGGGCTCTCGTTTTCGCCGACGCGATCCGCCTCGATGGCGGCATCGCGCAATCCTTGACCGAGCGCGCTGTCGCAGCCGGCGGCGTGGCGGTTGCCAGCGTGGTGAAAATTCCCGGCACCGAGGAGGTCGTGGCGGCGGTGCGGGCAAGTCAACAAGATTTTGCCGGTGAAGTCGGCGTCTCGGCCTGGAACGGTTTTGCGGCCGTGCGTTGTGTCGCTGCCGACGGTGCGGCGCTGCGACACGATTTGGCGAGAGTGCTGACGGCGCTCGGTGGGGCGCCGCTGCCGCGGTTGTGGATGAATTAGGTAAAGCCATGCAGCTCACACCGCGCGAGAAGGACAAGCTTCTGATCTCGATGGCGGCGATGGTGGCGCAACGCCGCCTGACCCGCGGTGTCAAGCTCAACCATCCCGAAGCCGTCGCGTTGATCTCCGATTTCATTCTGGAAGGCGCTCGCGACGGCCGCACCGTCGCCGAGCTGATGGAGCAGGGTGCCCACGTGCTCACGCGCGAGCAGGTCATGGACGGCATTGCCGAGATGATTCCAGAAATTCAAGTGGAAGCGACGTTTCCTGATGGAACCAAGCTCGTGACCGTGCACGAGCCGATTAGGTGACCGCATGATCCCCGGCGAATTGTTCATCAAACCCGGCGAGATCGAGCTCAACAAGGGCCGCCGCACCGTCACGCTGACCGTGTCCAACACCGGCGACCGGCCGATCCAGGTCGGATCGCATTATCATTTCTTCGAAACCAATCCGGCGTTGAAGTTCGACCGCGCCAAAGCACGCGGTATGCGGCTTGACATCGCGGCCGGCACCGCCGTGCGCTTCGAGCCTGGGCAGACGCGCGACGTCACGCTGGTCGCGGTGGCCGGCAAGCGCGCGGTGTACGGCTTTCGGCAGGATATCATGGGAAAGCTTTAGCTAAGGAGCAAGGCTATGACCGGCTCAACACAGGCAATGGAAATCAGTCTCGTGTTGCAAGGCGGCGGCGCGCTGGGCGCCTACGAATATGGCGGCATTCTCGGTTTGTTTGATGCCATGGACGCGGAGGAAAAGCGGGGCCGCCAGATCGCGCTCAAGGCGGTGACTGGCGTTTCAATCGGCGCCATCAATGCTGCCTGCGTCGTCGGCGCCAGCGGCCGCAACGATGCGCGAAGGCGACTCGGCGAGTTGTGGAACGATTTCATGATCCGTGTGCCATTCTTGAGCGGCGACATCGCGCTTCTTGGAGTTCCTAACTTCTATAAGTTTTGGCCAAGCTGGACTGCTCTGTACGATACGCAACAGCTCCTGACGACATTGCCCAAACATGTGAGCTTCGAAACGCTCAACGCCAGCGAAACTGCATTCGTGGTCACGGCGGTCGATGTCGAGAGCGGTGAACTGAAGTGGTTCGCCAACCGTAAAGTTGGAAGGATTGAGCCTATCAAAATCGAGCCAAGGCATGTGCTCGCCAGCGGCAGCTTGGCGCCGCAGTTTCCCTGGACTGAGATCGCCAATAACGCCGAGGAACGGCACTATTGGGACGGCGGTATTGTCGACAATACGCCACTTGGCGCTGCGATCGACGCCTTTACGCCCGAGGACCGAATCGATCGGTTACTGGTGGTGATGAATTTATTTCCGGTCAAGGCGAAACTTCCGACGTCCTACGCACAGGTCAACGACCGCGTGAACCAGCTTCGCTTCGGTAATCGCCTTCGGCAAGACGCCGAGAATGCCCGTCTGATCAGTGATCTGCTTTCGACGATTGAGCAACTCACCCAATACGCCCCGCCGCAGCTGCGAAAGGAAATCAACGAAAAATACGGTTCGTACAAGCAGGTCAAAACAATCGAAGTTTCCCTTTCCGGCGATGAGAACTATTCCGATGCGGATGGCTTTCGCGATTTTTCCCGCCAGGGTGTCGAGGCGCGGCGCAAGGCCGGCCATGCCTTGACGTTCGAAAAGCTTGCCCCCGTTTTCGCCGCCGAACGCGCGGCGTGATCCGGCACGCTGCGCAGCAGGAAATCAACCGATGCCAGCCAAGATCAACCGAACAGTTTATGCCGACATGTTCGGCCCGACCACGGGAGACCGCGTGCGGCTCGCCGACACCGATCTGATTATCGAGGTCGAGAAGGATTTCACTGTCTACGGCGAGGAGGTGAAGTTCGGCGGCGGCAAGGTGATCCGCGACGGCATGGGCCAAAGCCAGATCACCAACAGACAAGGCGCGGTCGATACCGTGATCACCAACGTGCTCATTCTCGACCATTGGGGGATCGCGAAGGCCGATGTCGGTATCAAGGACGGCAATATTTTCGCCATCGGCAAGGCGGGCAATCCGGACATTCAGCCGAACGTCACCATCGTCATCGGCCCCGGCACCGAAGTGATCGCCGGCGAAGGCAAAATCCTCACCGCGGGCGGCTTCGACACTCATATTCATTTCATCTGTCCGCAGCAGGTTGATGAAGCTTTAATGTCTGGCGTTACCTCGATGCTCGGCGGCGGCACCGGTCCGGCGCATGGCACTTTCGCGACCACTTGCACGCCCGGTCCGTTCCATCTCGGCCGCATGATCCAGGCGGCAGACGATTTCCCCGTCAATCTTGGCTTTGCCGGCAAGGGCAATGCATCGCGCCCGGCGGCGCTCGAGGAAATGATCAAGGCCGGCGCCTGCGCGCTGAAGCTGCACGAGGACTGGGGCACTACGCCGGCGGCGATCGACTGCTGCCTGTCGGTTGCCGACGACTACGACATCCAGGTGATGATCCACACCGACACGCTCAACGAGTCGGGTTTCGTCGAGGACACCATCAAGGCCTTCAAGGGCCGCACCATTCACGCCTTCCACACCGAAGGCGCCGGCGGCGGCCACGCCCCCGACATCATCAAGGTGGCCGGGCTGAAGAACGTGCTGCCGTCCTCGACCAATCCGACACGGCCCTATACCCGCAACACCATCGACGAACATCTCGATATGCTGATGGTGTGTCACCACCTCGATCCGTCGATTGCCGAAGATCTGGCTTTTGCCGAAAGCCGCATCCGCAAGGAAACCATCGCGGCGGAGGATATTTTGCATGACATCGGCGCGCTCTCGATGATGTCGTCGGACTCGCAAGCCATGGGCCGGCTCGGCGAAGTCATCATCCGCACCTGGCAGACCGCGGACAAAATGAAGAAGCAGCGTGGGCGACTGCCGCAGGAAAACGGCGACAACGACAATGTGCGGGTCAAGCGCTATATCGCCAAATACACCATCAATCCTGCCATCGCGCACGGGATATCGAAGCTCATCGGCTCGGTGGAGAACGGCAAACTTGCCGACCTCGTGCTGTGGTCGCCGGCCTTTTTCGGCGTCAAGCCCGACTGCATCGTCAAGGGCGGCTCGATCGTTGCCGCGCCGATGGGCGATCCCAACGCTTCGATCCCGACGCCGCAGCCGGTACATTACCGGCCGATGTTCGGCGCCTTCGGCCGGGCACGCACAGCTTCATCTTATGTGTTTACATCCAAGGCCGCGGTGAAGGCCGGTCTCGGTCGCAAGCTCGGCATTCAAAAAAAACTCGTCGCCGTGGAAAACACGCGCGGCAAGATTTCCAAGAAGAGCATGATCCACAACGATGCCACGCCCGCGATCGAGGTCGACCCGGAGACCTACGAAGTGCGCGCCAATGGCGAATTACTGACTTGCGCGCCGGCCGACGTGCTGCCGATGGCGCAGCGCTATTTTCTGTTTTGAGCGCGAGGGTTATTCCGCGATGCGCGCCATTGCGATCAAGGCGGCGGATAGCTGGTCGGGGCAGCCGGCCGATCGCGTCGTGCTCGATTACGATGATCGCCATCGCCGGCGCATCGCCATGACCGGCAACAAGGGCACTGCTTTTTTGCTCGATCTGCCGTCGCCCGCCGAACTGCGCGGCGGCGATGCGTTATTGCTGGAGGACGGGCGCCTGGTCGAGGTCGTCGCCGCGCCGGAAGCGCTGCTGGAAATTCGCTGCGCCGATGCAAGGCATCTGGCTCGCATCGCCTGGCATATCGGCAATCGGCACGTACCGGCGCAAGTGCTGAGCAACGCACTGCGCATCCGCCGCGATCACGTCCTTGCCGATCTGGCGAGGCAGCTCGGCGCCGAAGTTGCCGAGATCGACGCGCCGTTCACTCCGGAAGGCGGCGCCTATCGGAGCGCGTATGCTCACGAGCATGTCTAAAACGCGCCCGCTCGTGCGCCCGTCGCCGCGAATGCGCGGCAATGCGCGGGCGGAGACCGATCACCTTGAAGCGGCGGCGCTCTATCGCCTGATGACGTGGCTGTCGCCGGCCTATCCGGTCGGCGCATTTTCCTACTCCGGCGGCATCGAGTGGGCGGTCGAAGCCGGCGATATCAGCGATGCTGAAACGCAGCGCTGCTGGATTGAAATCATGCTCAGCGCGGGCGCCGGCATGAGCGATGGCATTTTCTTCAGCCATGCCCATCGGGCGGTGACGGGCGGTAACGATGCGGCCCTTGTCGAGGTCGCCGAGCTTGCCGCGGCCTTCGTCCCGACCCAGGAACGTTTTCACGAAACGACCGCCATGGGCCGCGCTTTTCTCGAGGTGACGCAAGCGGCCTGGTCATGCGCGGCATTCGCTGGGCTGCAACAGCTTTGGACCGGGCCAGTCGCTTACCCGATCGCGGTCGCCACGGCCTGCGCCGGCCATGGCATCCCGCTCGATGCGGCGTTGCATGCATTTTTGACCGCGGTCTCATCCAATTGGATTTCCGCGGGCATCCGGCTCATTCCGCTTGGGCACACGGACGGCCAGCGCATCTTGAAAGCGCTCGAGCCGACAGTCATGGCAACGGCGAAACGTGCCGTGGCGACACGGCTCGACGAACTCGGCAGCGCGGTGTTCCGCGCCGACATCGCCAGCGCCAGGCACGAAACCCAATACACACGTCTGTTTCGCAGCTAAAGGAAAGACTTAAGTGCCAAGCTTAAACGGTCCGCTTCGCGTCGGCATCGGTGGCCCGGTCGGCTCCGGCAAGACCGCCTTGATGGATGCACTGTGCAAAGCCATGCGCGAGACTTACGACATCGCCGCCATCACCAACGACATCTATACCAAATGGGACGCCGAGTTTCTGGTCCGCTCGGGCTCGCTTGCCGCCGATCGCATCGCCGGCGTCGAAACCGGCGGCTGCCCGCACACGGCGATCCGCGAAGATGCCTCGATGAATCTCGCCGCAGTCGCCGGCATGCGGGCGAAATTTCCCGAACTCGATCTGGTGCTGATCGAATCCGGCGGCGACAATCTTGCCGCGACCTTCTCGCCGGAACTCGCCGACCTGACGATCTACGTGATCGACGTCGCCGGCGGCGACAAAATCCCCTCCAAGGGCGGGCCGGGCATCACGCGCTCGGATCTTCTCGTCATCAACAAGATCGATCTCGCACCCCATGTCGGCGCGTCGCTTGCGAAAATGGAGACCGACGCGAAACGCATGCGCGGCGCCCGCCCATTCGTCATGACCAATCTTCGCGCCGGCGACGGCGTGTCGGCGATCGTCAATTTTATCGAAACGATGGGTGGCCTGGCAGGGCGGTAAAAAACGAGTCGAATCAATTGGCTGGGGAACTAGGATTCGAACCTAGATTAACGGAGTCAGAGTCCGCTGTTCTACCGTTGAACTATTCCCCAAATTCGCGCGCCTGCGGCCGATGTTTGGCCGAGAGAGCCTAAGGGCTTCGCCGGTCGCAACGCACCGCTGCTGCGTGGCGTCTTGATCTAGGGCAATTCGGCCCGCTTTCCAAGTCTCGGATGATGG
>JASHOX010000119.1 GCA_030038415.1 Xanthobacteraceae bacterium | reverse complement strand
GTGCTGCAAGGTTTCGGCGGCGCCATGATGGTCCCGGTCGGCCGGCTCGTCTTGTTCCGCAGCATCGACAAGGCGGCATTGATCGGCATCATGGCCTATCTGCAGGTGCCGGCGCAGCTCGGCCCCGTGCTTGGGCCGCCGATCGGCGGCTTCATCACCACCTATTTTTCCTGGCGCTGGATCTTTTTGGTCAATGTCCCGCTCGGCATCCTCGGCATCGTGCTGGTGACGCTGTTCTTCGACAATCCGAAGGAAGACACGCCGCGGCCGCTCGATTGGGCGGGCTTCCTGCTCACCGGCGCCTCGCTGTCGTGCATTATGTACGGCGTCGAGGCGGTTGGCCGCGGCCACGGCGAGGTGCCGGTTGCGGCTGGATTGCTGGTGTTCGGCTTCGCTGTCGGCGCACTGGCGCTGCGGCACCTGCGCCGCACCGAACATCCGGTGCTCGACCTGTCGGTATTCAGCGTCCAAACCTTTCGCGCCGGCATCTATGGCGGTTCGGCCTTTCGCGCCGGCGGCGGAACGCTGGTCTTCCTGCTGCCGCTCCTCCTTCAGCTCGTGTTCGGCCTGTCGGCGGCGGCGTCCGGCAGCATTACGTTTGCGACCGCAGCCGGTTCGCTGTCGATGAAGATCGCGGGCCCGCGCGTCATCGCCCGCTTCGGTTTTCGCCATGTCATCCTCATCAACGGCGTCATCAGCGCCGCGACCATCGCCATGTGCGCCTTCTTCGTGCCGGGCACGCCGCTCGCCATGATCTTCCCGCTGCTGCTGGTTGCGGGTTTCTTCCAATCGCTGCAATTCACCGCGACCCAGGCGCTCGGCTACGCCGATGTCAGCCAGCGGCAAATGTCGACGGCGACCAGCATCGCCAGCATGGCGCAACAATTGAGCCGCGGCTTCGGCATTTCGATTGTCGCCGTGCTGCTGCACCTGTCGCTCGCTTGGCGCGGCGCGGCCGTGCTCGCGCATTCCGATTTCATCGTCGCGTTTTCCGGCGCGGCGCTGATGGCGCTGTCCTGCCTCGCCTTCGCCTGGTCGTTGCCGCACGATGCCGCCATCGAGGTCAGCGGCCACCGGCCGAAGGTGCGCGACCGCATTGCGTAACGCGCAGAGACTTAAATCCGCTCATTCCCGCGCAAGCGGGAATCCAGACTGGTCCCCGCTTTCCGCCTACGCGCTGGGGCGCTTCGGCGGACTCGAACCCGCCGAAGCTCGTCGAGCGAGCGAAGGCGGGTCGCGGGGACGAGCGGTCAATGGGGCGCCCTTGTCGGTAATTCGTTGGCTTCTACAATGGCGTCCGAGGAAACGCGTCAGGTAATCAATGAGCGATTGGAAATCCGAGCAGGTCCTCATCGTCGGCGGCGGCATCGGCGGGCTGGCCGCAGCCTTGGCGCTGTCGCGCCAGGGCATTGCCTCCCAAGTTATCGAGCAGGCGGCCGAGTTCAAGGAGATCGGCGCCGGCATTCAGCTCGGCCCGAATGCGTTTTGGATGTTCGCGCGGCTGAACCTCGTCGCGCCGATCTCGGCGCTCGCGGTGTTTCCCAACAATTTGATCATGCGGGATTCGATCACCGGCGAGGAGGTCACCCGCATTCCGCTCGGCGAGGCGTTCCGCAAGCGATTCCGGCAGCCCTATGCGCTCATTCATCGCGCTGACTTGCACCGGGTGCTGCTCGAAAGCTGCCGCCAATCCAACCTGATCAAGCTCGACGCCTCGCAAAAGGTCGTCAGCGTCGACGACAGCGGCAATGGCATTACCGTCGCGACCGAAAGCGGCAAGACCTATCGCGGCGCGGCACTGATCGGCGCCGACGGCCTGTGGTCGACCATCCGCCAGATCGTGGTCGGCGACGGCAAACCAAAGCCCGCCGGTCACATCACCTATCGCGCCGTGCTGCCGACGGCGGAAGTCCCGGAAGAGTATCGCTGGAACGACATGGGTTTTTGGGCCGGCGAGAAGGTGCATTTGGTGCTGTATCCGCTGCGTACCGGCGAACTCTACAATCTGGTCGCGGTGTTCCATTCCAACCGCTACGAAGAAGGCTGGGACAGTTACGGCGATCCGGCCGAACTGCACGAGCGCTTCGCCCAGACCTGCGCGCCGGTGCGCATGCTTTTGAACAAGATCGAGAGCTGGCGCATGTGGGTGTTGTGCGACCGGCCGCCGATCAAGGACTGGAGCAAGGGCCGCATCACGCTTCTGGGCGACGCGGCGCATCCGATGCTGCAATATCTGGCGCAAGGGGCCTGCATGTCGATCGAGGACGCGGTGTGTCTCGCCGACAAGGCGGTGGCGGCAAACGGCGACTACGCGGCGGCGTTCCAAGCCTATCAGCAGGCGCGCTATTTGCGCACCGGCCGCGTCCAGATCATGGCGCGCGTCTATGGCGAGTTCTATCACGCCTCGGGCGTCGCCAAGGAATTGCGCAACACGATGCTCGGCTCGCGCACGGCTGACGACGCCATGGCTGGCATGGAGTGGCTCTACGGCGAGCAGAAGGAGTTGACGCAGAACACCTCGCGCCGTTC
>JASHOX010000118.1 GCA_030038415.1 Xanthobacteraceae bacterium | reverse complement strand
GATAGCGTCGCCGACACCGGTATTCATGCCGAGGCCGCCGGTTGGGATAACGAGATGAGCGGCATCGCCGGCGATGAAGACACGGTCTTGCTGGTAATGCTCCGCCAGCAGGAGCCGCTGCACCCATTTGGCGCAATGCAGCATCTCAAACTTCACCGGCGTTCCGACGATCTTTGCGAACAGGGCCTCCATATCTTCGTCCTTGTCGACGACTGCGTGCAGCGTGAAGTGCTGACGCGAGTCTTGGACGATCATGAGGGTCCAATGATCATCGATGCGATGATAATGCCTGGCCCGTGGCGCGCGTACCTTGTCGTAGAGCTCAGGGCAATGGAATAGAGCCTGCCGCATTTCCAGGAGATGCGGCTCGCCATCCATCTTGAAGCCCAGTTGCTTGCGGACGGCACTCGATCCGCCATCGCAGCCGACCAGGTAGCGGCTGCGGACGCTGATGTTCTCACCGTTTCCTGTTCGCACTTGCGCCGTGACGCCGTCGGCGTCCTGCATGAAGGACAGAAATTCATGGTCGAATTTCAATGTCACGTCGGGAATGCGCTCCGCGACGGATTTCAGCAGGGGCTCCAGCGTGTACTGTGAAATGATCTGATAGGGCTCAAGCGGCAACGAGCCGTCGTTAGTGGCGTCACGTTGGGCCTTGGCTTGCGCCACCGTGGGATGCGCCATCTTGAGCAGCGGCGGCCGCATCAGGTCGAACACGAGATACGTATCCATCGGCCAATCCGGCGGATAGCCGGCCGCGCGCACCGTATCGGCGAGGCCGAGGCGACGGAAAATCTCCATCGTCCGCGGATTGCACCGCTCCATTTTCGGATAGCCGAGTGGTGCGTCGTTCTTTTCGATGAGGGTACACGGTACACCGCGCTTGCCGAGATCGATGCTCAGAGTAAGGCCGACCGGCCCGGCCCCGACAATCAGTACTTCCGTGTCCATACTTGTCTCACCTACAGTCGCGACATTTCGCGGGAATCGGCCGCCAGCAATTCAGCCCAGACCACGATCCGATTGAATCGGATCATGGTCTGGGTTCTCACGTGGAGCATGATCTTTTCGGAAAGCCCGGTTTCCACTTTTCCGGATCATGCTCTAATCGACGGATGCGCCAGAGCGTTTGACGACTTCCCCCCAGCGAACGATTTCGGAGCGGACAAATGCCTGCAACTGCTCGATCGATGCGTTATCGGCGGGGACCAGCCCGAGACGAGTGATGGCGTCGCGCGTCTGCGGCAGCGCCATGATAGATTCGAGCGTATCGTGCAATTTGTCGAGGATCGGCCGCGGCGTTGCCGCTGGCGCAGCTACCATCTGCCATGCCGCGGCATCGAATCCAGGTACGCCGAGCTCCGCAATCGGCGCCAGATCCGGCATAGCCGCGGCCCGGGTCAGCGTCGTCACGCCGAGCGCGCGCATCTTGCCTGCCCTGATAAGCGGCACCGACGAGGTGAAGTCCGTAAACATCACCTGAATGCGGCCGCCCATCAGATCGACTTGAGCGTCGACCACCGCTTTGTAGGGCACGTGTACCATCTTGATCCCGGTCATCGCGCTGAACAGTTCGGCATTGAGGTGGAACGGCGTACCGGGACCGGTCGAGCCGTAGGACAATTCGCCGGGATGCGCCTTGGCGTAAGCGATCAGCTCGCTGACCGAATGCACCGGCAGATCGTTGTTGACGACCAGGACGAACGGGATCGTCGCGATCAAAGCGAGCGGTACGAAGTCCTTCGCCGGATCGTACGGCAGATGCTTGTATAGGGTGGCGTTAATGGCGAGCGGCGTGCTGGTTCCCATCAGGATGGTGTAGCCGTCGGGAACGGACTTCGCGACCGCGTTCGATGCCGTCAATGTGCCGGCGCCGGGACGGTTCTCCACCACGAAGGGTTTACCCAGACGGTCGGAGAGCTGGGGCGCGAGAATACGTGCCAGCAGGTCGGTGGCCGCGCCGGCGCCGGTCGGCACAATGAACATGACGTCGCGAGTCGGATAGTCTTGCGCTAGTGCACCTGCCGATGCCGTCAGCAACAAAAGCAATGTCAACACCAATCTCATGTGTTTACTCCGATTTCTTAGCCGCGCAGTGTCGACCAGCCGGCTGATGTTGATCGCATTCATCGTTTTTCCCCGTTCGGTATCGCCCGGTATCTTGAAGCGTTGACCCTTATCCGTGGCGATTTCAGACGGCGGCCTTTTCCGGAGCGACGGAAAAGCCGGAAATAGCGTTGTCGGGCATTTCAGCCTTCAACCGCGGGAACACGTGACGGGCAAAATTGCGAATGCTGCGGACGGTTTCATCGTGCTCGAGAAAGCCGGCTTGGCCCATGATCAGGAGGTGCCCGAAGCCGCCAACGTGATTGTAAAGCTTCCGGATCTGCGCATAGACCTGATCCGGCGTCCCCGCCATCATCAGCCCGGCATTGATCACGGCGTCGACGGTCGCCTTAGCGGAGAAGTTGGCGTGCTGATCGCCGACATCGCCGCGCAGAATGCGGGCGAAGGCTTGCGGCGGCGCGTAACCGGGCGGGAAGGAGAAGTGCTGCGGCACCTTGTTAGCGCGGATGTACCACATGATCTTCTCGGCGCCGGCCCGCGCTTCGGCTTCGCTCTCGCCGACATAGACCAGCGCCGCATAGGCGAGGCGGTCGATCGGCACATCCTGGCCGCGTCCGGCTTCGCGCCAGCCGCGTCGATAGGAGTCGTAGACCTTCCGCGTCCCGTCATAGCCGGTAAGGAAGGTGGCCTGGACGAACCCTTGCGCGCCGACCCGCATGGCACCGCTCGGCGTCGTGGTGCTGATCCAAACCGGCGGATGCGGCGACTGATAGGGACGAGGCCAGATATTGACCTGGCGATGATGGAAGAAACGGCCTTCGTGGCTGAACGGACCGTCGTGGCTGGTCCATGCCTTGATGATGAGGTCGAGCGCCTCGGCGAAGCGCTCATTGGTGCGGACCGGATTGCTGTTGCCGGCGGAGATCTCGTAGGGCACGCCGCGAACGAAGCCGGCCTCGATCCGGCCGTGCGACAGCACGTCGACGAACGCCATCTCCTCGGCGACGCGCACCGGCTGCCGGCGATTGGCGATGGGGTTGCCGAGGATCAATAGCCGCGCCGTCTTGGTTACCCGCGCCAGTGCGGCGAGCAAAAGCGGTGCCGCGGGGTCGACGCAGGTCGCCGTCTGGTGATGCTCGTTGAGCATGATGTTGACGCCTTCCGCCTCGGCGACCTGCCACTCCTCGATGAAGCGGTCGTAGAGCGCGGCGCCCTTCTTCGGATCGTAATTGCGGTTCGGCAGCGAGACGCGGATCGATTCGTAGTCCGATTCCGGCGGCAAATAGGGGTAGGCGGTTTCGCTGAAATGCCAAGCCTTCATGGCGTTCCTCCTGGTTGAGTCACGCCTCGAGAAAGGCGAATAGTACGCGGGTGAATTCTTCCGGCTGCTCGAGCTGCGGCGCGTGTCCCGCTGCAGCGATCGTCGTCACCTTGGCGTTCGGTATCAGCTTGGCATAGCCGTCGACATAGGACTGGCTGACCAGCCCGTCGCTGGCGCCGCGGATGAACAGCGTCGGCGCGGTGATGCGGTGCAGGCGACGGCGGAGCTTCGGATTGTGCATCCACGGCTCCCAGGTCAAAAGCGCCGTCGTCTCGCGATTGCGGGCAATCGTCGTAAGCTCCTCATCGCTCATATCGGCGAAGTCGAGCCGGCTTTTTTCGGGGTCGTGGAATATCAGCCGTGCCACCTTGTCCTGCGACATGGCAAAGATATCGGGGATGTCGAGCTTGTCCGGCGGCCCGATCTTGACGCCGACCGGCCCGACCAGCGCCAGTTTGCCGATACGCTCCGGCGACTTGGTTGCGATCTCGGCGGCGAGCCAGCCGCCAAGCGAACAACCGACGATATCGACGCGATCAAGCCGCTTGCGATCCATAAGCTCCAGATAAAGATGCGCAATGTCATCGATGCTGTCGAGCCAGAGCGGGAGTCCGGAAGCGCCGAAGCCCGGATGTGAGGGCGCAATCAGCCGGCGACGTTGGGCTAGCTGTCCAACATACGATTGCTTGGGCATAAACCCCTGGGCGCCGTGCAGAAAGAGCAGTGGGCTGCCGTCGCCGCCTTCGAAGAGTTCGATCTCGATGCCCGCGAGAGCGATCATCTCGCGTTTCATGGCAGCCGGGTAAGCCAACTCATCCTCCCCCCGATGTCCGGATTCTCCTACCGCCTCTTGGTTGAGGCCTGACTCCGAACGTAAAGTTTTTATCAATGCAGGCAGCTGCAGCAGCCTCTCCGCGGCATCCTAGCTTCTGAAATGTGGAGGAAACAACAGACGGGATCGATGGGCAGCTACGCGCCCACCGAGGAACGGCTCATTCACTGAGCCGACCGCCGCTCACGTGATAGAACACGCGTAGCTCTTCTACTACGCGCGTCCTTTGCGCGACGGCCGGCACGGCGTCACGCCGAGCGACGGCACGGTATAAGTAGAAGTTGTATCAATCGAAGGCTTCGATCACCTGTGGCCGCTGTCTGTAGAGTTCGTCAAAGGCAATTCGCTTCGACGGACGAAAGCGCCGAATTCCAATTTCATGCCGGGATTGCCGTTTGATGCGCAGCCTGCTCTTAGTGGGAAGCCGGCGGGTTTTCCAATCATGGGGCTGCCCGTGGGATGGGTCAACCAAGCAGAAATGCTCTAGCGATTGAACGGCAGGCGCGCATAGTATGCAGTTGCCGCTGACGGAGATCACGCGGCTAGGGAGGGTCGCAATGAAAAAGCAAAATCTGCTCGGCCGTGGCGTATCGCGGCGAACGTTGATCAAGAGCGCGGCCGGTGCGGGAGCGGCGCTGGCATGTGGCATAGCGGCGCCTCCCATTCTGGCGCAAGTCAACAAACCGCTACGACTAGGCAATATCAACACCTACACTGGCGGCTTGGCCTATGCCGGTCAGGCCAACTGGAACGCCGCAAATCTGTATTTCGACAGCATCAACTGGGCGGTCGCCGGCCGCAAGATCGAGATCATCAAGGAAGACGACCAATTCAATCCGCAAGTTGGCTTGCAGAAGGCGAAGAAGCTGGTCGAGAGCGATCAGGTCGATCTGGTATTCGGCATCCAGGCCAGCAACGTGGCGCTTGCCGTGCTCAACTATATGAAGCAGCAGAAGGCATTCTATATCGTTACCGGTGCCGGCACCGACGCCATCACCTGGGACCCCTATCCCTATCTGTTCCGGACGTCGATCTCGACCTATCAGCTGTCGACGCCCATGGCCGGCTATATCTACGACAATCTCGGCAAGGAGATCGTCACCACGGCTTCGGATTACGCCGGCGGCCGCGATGTGATGGCCGCGTTCAAGACCCCGTACCTCGCCAAGGGCGGCAAGATCCTCAAGGAAATCTGGCCGCCGCTCGGCACCGCGGATTTCAGCGCCTATCTGACCGACATCAAGTCGATCAACCCGCCGGTCACTTACGACTTTATGCCTGGCGCCGACGCGGTGCGTTTCGTTCAGCAATATTCCGAGTTCGGGCTGAAGGATAAAATGCCGCTCACTGGCTTTACTATGATCGACTCGCAATCAGCCAGTGCGCTCGGCAAGGCTGCGATCGGGGTGATCTCGGCCGTGACTTTCGTCGACACGCTGGACAATCCGGAAGCCAAGAAGTTCGTTGCGGAATACGAGCCGAAATTCAAGACGACCGCCGACTTGTTCGCGGACTACGGTTATGTTGGGGCGCGCGCGATCGGCGAGGCCTTGAAGCTCGTCGACGGCGACGCGTCCAACAAGGACAAGCTTGCCGAAGCGATGGCCAAGGTGCAGTTCGACGCGCCGCGGGGGCCTTTCCGCTTCGATCCGGCAACCCATAATCCGATCCAGGACGTCTACATTGCCGAGGTAATCGAGGTGGATGGCAGGATCACTACCAAGACGCTCTCGACCGCCAAGCAGGTGCAGGACCCCGGCCACAAGTCCTGACGGGCAGCGCACAAACATCTTTGCAAGCGTTCGGCTGAGGGCCCCATGGAGCTGCTTGTCGCCCAGCTGCTGAATGGGCTGGTCTATGGGGTTTTGCTGTTCCTGATGGCGGCCGGGCTGTCGCTGATCTTCGGGCTGATGAACGTCGTCAGCCTGGCGCACGGCTCGTTCTTCATGCTCGGCGCTTTCGTCGGGCTTTCGATCTTCCATCTCACCGGCAGCTTCTGGCTGGCGCTCTTGCTGTCCCCATTGCCGGTCGTGGCGATCGGCGTGGTGATGGAAGTGTTGTTCCTGCGCCCGCTCTATGCGCGCGGGCACATGGACCAGGTGCTGCTGACCTTCGGCTTCACCTTCATCTTCTACGATCTGGTGCAGACCGTCTGGGGCAAGGTGGTGCTGACGCTGCCGACGCCCGAAGCGCTGCAGAGCACCTTGCATATCGGCGTCGGCGTATTCTCCGCGTATCGGCTCTTTCTCATCGGCTTCGGCTTTGCCGTGGCGCTGCTGTTGTGGCTCCTGCTCGAACGCAGCCGGATCGGCGCCATGGTGCGCGCGGGCGTCGACAATGCCGAGATGGCCGCCGGCTTGGGCGGCAATATCCCGGCGCTGTTCACCGGCGTGTTCGGCTTCGGCGTCGCGCTCGCCGCGCTTGGCGGTATAGCGGCCGGCCCGGTACTCGGCCTCTACCCGGGCATGGATACCGACATCCTCATCCCGGCCTTTATCGTCACCGTGATCGGCGGCATGGGAAGCCTGCGCGGCGCCTTTGTCGGCTCGCTGCTGATCGGCATCGCCGACACGTTCGGCAAGGCCTATTTCCAGAGCATCGCGCTGTTTCTGATCTATCTGGCGATGACGCTGGTGCTGCTGATCCGGCCGCAAGGCCTGTTCGGCGTGAAATTCTCGGATGTTTCGCCGCCCTCGGCCGTCACGCGGACCGAGAGCGCGTCCACGCGTGTGACGTTCATCGCCGGGCTCGTGGCTCTGGTCGCGCTGGTGCTGCTGCCGTTCGTGCTGCCGGAGTATCAGCGTGCGCTGATCGCGGAAATTTTCATTTTCGCAATCTTTGCCATGAGTCTCGATCTCATTCTCGGATTTACCGGGTTGATGTCGCTCGGTCACGCGGCGTTTTTCGGCCTCGGCGCCTACACGGTCGCCGTGCTCGGCGCCCAGTTCGGGCTGAACGCCTGGCTCGGCCTTGGCGCCGGCGTCCTGTTCGCCGCCGGCGGCGCCGCCTTGATCGGCTTCTTCTGTGTGCGCACTGGCGGCACGTCGTTTCTGATGCTCACGCTTGCCTTCTCGCAGCTCGTGTTCTCGGTGGCGCTGAAATGGCGCGATGTCACCGGCGGCTCCGACGGCATGGCGCTCGCCGAGCAGCCGGGCTTCTTGGGGCTGAGCCTGTCGAATTCGTTGGTGATGTATTTCATGACGCTCCTGTTCTTCGTCGCCGCCTATCTCGCGTTGCGCCGGCTGATCAACGCGCCGCTCGGACGCGCCTTCGTCGGCATTCGCGAGAATGAAGCGCGCATGGCGGCGATCGGCTATCCGACGCGGACCTACAAGCTTATCGCCTTCATCGTCGCCGGCGCCTTCGCCGGGCTCGCCGGCGGACTTTACGTGATCTACAACGGCTTCATCTCGTCCGACGCCGTGTATTGGACTGCGTCCGGCGACATTCTCATCATGACCATGCTGGGCGGTGCGGGCACGCTGATCGGCCCGCCGATCGGCGCGGCCGTGTTCCTTTTGCTGAAGAATGTCGTCAGTTCATACAGCGATCATTGGCTATCCATCATCGGCGCCGCTTTCGTTTTTTGCGTCCTATTCATTCCAGGCGGTATCTGGGGCGCGGTTCAAAAGCTGCGTTGGCAGGGATCGGCGCCGTGAACCTGCTCGAGATCGATCATCTCACCTGTGCGTTCGGCAAACTAGTGGTGACCGACAATCTCAGCCTGTCCATCGGCGAGGGCGAGCGGCACGTCATCATCGGCCCTAACGGCGCTGGCAAGACGAGTCTGATCAATCAAATCGGCGGCCAGCTCAAGCCGAGCGCGGGACGGATTCTGCTGCATGGCCGTGACGTTACCGGCCAATCGCCGAGCCGCATCAGCCGGTTGGGCGTGGCGCGGACCTTCCAGCGCAACAACCTGTTTCAGAATTTGAGCGTAGCCGAAAATCTGCAGCTGGCGCTGACGGTGCGGTTCGGCAATCCGCTGGATTTCTTCAGCGTCGCCGCCCGCGACCAGGCGCTCGCCGCGCGCGTCCGGCAGCTTCTGCAGCTGGTCCATCTGGACGGGTGGGACGGACGTATCGTGCGCACCTTGTCTTACGGCGAGCAGCGGCAGCTCGAGGTCGCCGTCGCGCTGGCGAGCGAACCGAAATTGCTGCTGCTCGATGAGCCGACGTCCGGCATGTCGCCGACCGAGACCGCGCGCATGATCGAACTAATTGCGGCGCTGCCCCGCACCTTGTCGGTGCTGATGATCGAGCACGACATGACGGTGGTGTTCTCGATCGCCGATCGCATCACCGTGCTTTATTACGGCCAAATCCTCGCCTCGGGCTTGCCCGACGACATCCGGGCCGATCCGCGGGTGCGCGAGGTCTATCTCGGGATGGTGCACTGATGCTCGATCTCGAGAACATCGACGCTTATTACGGCGAGAGTCATATCCTTCACGGCGTTTCGCTCAGCGTGGGCAACGGCGAGGTCGTCTGCCTGCTCGGGCGCAACGGCGCCGGAAAGACCACGACGATTTTGACAGTGATGGGCTATCTGCACCCGCGGCGAGGCACCATCCGTTTCAACGGACGCGATATCGGCGGGCTGCCGCCCTATGCGGTGGCGCGGCTGGGATTTGGCTTCGTACCGCAAGAACGGGAAATCTTCCCCAGCTTGTCGGTGCGTGAGAATTTGACCGTATTCGCTCGCGGCGGTCGAAACGGCTTTTGGACGCTGCAGCGGGTCTTTGAGCTGTTCCCGAGTCTCCGGGCGCGCGAGCGTAATCTCGGCTTCCAATTATCCGGAGGCGAGCAGCAGATGCTTTCAATCGCTCGAGCGCTGATGCTCAATCCGGTGCTGCTCTTGCTCGATGAGCCGTCTGAAGGATTGGCACCGATGATCGTCCAGGAAATCATCGACGTGCTAAAGCACCTGAAAGGCGAGGGATTGGCGATCCTTTTGGTCGAACAGAGCCTAAGAGTCGCACTCGCTGTCGCCGACCGTCATCATGTTATAAACAAAGGTGCGATTTGCTTTACCGGTGGCGCCGCGGAGCTGGAAAATAGCGAATCTGTGCTTCGTAATTATCTCAGTGTCTAGATTGCTAGGCGCGACGAAGGATGCAAATTGTTCTCACCGAGAATCTGGCGTCTCCCAATAAGCACCTGCTTCGGAGTTCGTCATGACTGCCTCCACGATAGCGCGCCGTTCCCAGGCACGGCACATGCCCGCCGAGAACACTGATTAGCCCACATTGAGTGGTCCAGGGCGAATGTTAGTTTAGCGCTGGCGGTTGCGCCAGCGTGGCCGGCGGAGCCGGTCGACGTAGCGAAGCCGGCCACGCGGCGAATGCCGGCATGAAGACCTGCGGTGCGGGTGGTTTGTAGCCGAGCGATGCGTGAGGACGGACGGCGTTGTAGTGCCGGCGCCAGCTCTC
>JASHOX010000117.1 GCA_030038415.1 Xanthobacteraceae bacterium | reverse complement strand
CCGCCGCCGCCTTGATCAGCCGCGAGCGCAGCTCGATCAAATGATCCATCAAGGGCGCCTTGGTGGCCTCGATCTCCTTTTCTTCTTCTTCGCGGGTGAGCTTCGCCATCAGCTGCGCTCGGTGCTGGTCGGCTCGGCGGCAAGGCTAACAGGCTCCGGTGACGGCGCGGTGGCGGCCGGCGCCACCGGGTCAGGCAACGGCAGTTGCGGCGCGGCGTCAGGCTCAGGCAATGCCGGCGCGGGAGCAGCGGCATCGGGCTTATTCTCGACGACGGCCTCCACCGCCGGCGCTGGCTCGGCTGGGCTTTGTTCGGCGGACGGACCAAGCGATTTCTCGAAGTCCTTGCCCATGCCCTCGAAATCGGTGCGCACGTCCTTCAGCGGATCGTAATTCTTGATGTCGCTCGCCATGTCGTCGACCTGCTTTTTCAGGTCGGCCATGTCGGCCTCGCGCAGCGCCTCGTGGAATTGATTTTGGAAATCCGCAGCCATACTGCGGATCTTGCGCGTGTACTGGCCCAGCGTGCGCATGACGGTGGGCAGTTCTTTCGGCCCGATCACGATCAGCGCGATGACGCCGATCAACAGAAACTCGGTCCAACTGATATCGAACATGGAAAACTCTCCGCCACGGCATCCCCCGCACCCGCAGCCGCCGCACTAGTGTCCCGATTCCGAAGTTCGCGTCATTTCGCGGCCCACTCGTTTGCGAACTTCGGAATCGACAGGACACTAGCAACTTATTGATCAAGTGTGGCTTTGGTTCAGAAGTCCGCATGACGAGCCAGGCCGAAATAATGATGCGGACTTCTGAACCGCCACACTAGCCTGCGAATCAAGGAACCATTGGCGGTCGCGGTCCGCGCGACGGCAGGCGCTACCGCTAGACCTTGCTCTCGGATTCGGCGCGCTGCTTGATGTCGGCCGGCGCCTGATGGTCGATGGTCTTGATCGGCGCGTCGGATTTGCCGGTGTCAGCCGTATCGTCGTCGGCCATGCCCTTCTTGAAGGCTTTGATGCCTTTGGCGACGTCGCCCATCATGTCCGAAATCTTGCCGCGGCCGCCGAAGACCAAAAGTAGGACGGCGCCGACGACCAGCCAGTGCCAGATGCTCAAAGAACCCATAAAATCCTCCGTCCGCCATACGCTTACAATGGCGCGCGCCTGCGGCGAGATGCCGATTTTAGTCGAAACTAGGCGTCGGGACCGGCAAAAACAAGCACAACAGCGATGCCGTCACGCCGCAGGGTGAATAGGGCGTCCCGCGCCATTTAGCGCCACGCAATGGCGGAAGATCGATAATCGCGGCGTTTTATTCCTCGCCGCGCTCGCTCCGCGGGGCAAGCCCGAGGTCGAGATCTTCCGGTCCGAGCGGTTCCTCGTCCTCGCGCAGCGTGGGATCGTCGGAAGGTACCGGCACGGAAAAGTCCGCCGGTAGCGTGGCGTCGATCAGTCCCGCGCCTTTGAGCTCGTCGAGGCCGGGAAGATCGGTCAACGCGTCGAGCCCGAAATGCGACAGGAAGGCCTCGCTGGTTCCATAGGTCACCGGACGTCCGGGCGCCTTGCGCCGACCGCGCAGCCGCACCCAGCCGGTTTCCAGCAGCACGTCGAGCGTGCCCTTCGAGGTAGAGACGCCGCGGATTTCCTCGACCTCGGCGCGCGTCACCGGCTGGTGATAGGCGACGATAGCAAGCGTCTCGATGGCGGCGCGCGACAGCTTCCGCGTGACCACGGATTCGTGCGTCAACAGCCACGCCAGATCGTTGGCAGTGCGCAGCGTCCACTTGCCGCCGACGCGAACCAGATTGACGCCGCGCGGCGCATAGTCCCGCTGCAATTGCGTCAGCAACGCGCGCACGTCGGTGCCGGCAGGCAGGCGCGCCGCCAAAACCTTTTCGTCGAGCGGCGCCTCGGCGGCAAACAGCAGCGCTTCGAGGATGCGCAATTCTTCCGCGCGCTTCCCGGCACTCTCCCGCTGTTCGTCCTCTTTGTCGCCGACAATCACGCGCATTTCCGCAACCTTCCCCATTGGTTCGTATCCCCTCTTACCCATTCCCCGATGGAGCGGCCATTGCGCCGCCAGCCTTATCTTCGCTCGGGTTTCCATTTTGCGGGCTTTGCCGCTTCCGCAGATAAAGCGGCGCGAACGAGCCCTGCTGATGCATTTCGATGTGGCCTTCGCGCACCAATTCGAGCAGCGCGGCGAAGCTCGAAGCGAGCACGGTGGCCCGGTGCGACGGATCGACCAGATAGTCGATGAGGTATTTGTCGAGCGGGCTCCAGTCCATCGATTGGCCGACCAGCCGTTCCAGCGCCTCGCGCGCCTCGGCAAGCGACCAGACCGTGCGCTTGGGCATGCGCACGAAGGACCGCGCCTGGGTCTGCCGCCGTCCGGCATAGGCCGACAACAGGTCGTAAAGCGTCGCCGACCATTGCGGCCGCTTGATTTCGGCGATCGGCTGCGGCTGGCCGCGCTGGAAGACGTCGCGGCCGAGCTGCGGTCGATTGATCATCTGCTCGGCAAATTTCCGGATCGCCTCGAGGCGCCGCAGCCGCTGTGCCAGCGCGTTCGCCATGTCCTCGGCGCTGACCCCTTCGGCCGGATGCGTCTCCGGCAGCAACAGGCGCGATTTCAGGTAGGCGAGCCACGCCGCCATCACCAGGTAATCGGCGGCAAGCTCCAGCCGCATTTTGCGCGCCGCCTCGATAAAGGCGAGGTACTGATCGGCAAGCGCGAGAACAGAGATTTTGGCGAGGTCGACCTTTTGCTGACGCGCCAGCGTCAACAGAAGGTCAAGCGGGCCTTCAAAGCCCTCGACGTCGACCACCAGCGCCGGCTCGTCGATCGCGCGCTCGGAAAACTCGGCCTCGAACTGGTCTTCGTGCACATCTTGAGGGGTCATGCGGAACCCGCTGCAGGCTCAGCGCCCGCCATCAGCTTGAAGAATTCGGCGCGGCGCGCGGCAACGTCGATCGGCGTTGGCGACTTGCGTAGCGCCAGCGCGGCCGTAGCCCGGCGCGCGGCTTCGCCTGCAAGCTGGGGCGCCGTGCCGGCAACCGCAAGCATTTCGTCCATCTTGCCGTTGCAATGCAGGATCATATCGCAACCCGCTGCGACCGCTGCCTTTGTCCGCTCGCTTAGCGAACCCGACAGCGCCCCCATTGAAACGTCGTCGCTCATCAAAAGCCCCGAAAACCCAATCGAATCACGAATCACATGTTGCACTATAGTGACCGAAGTGGTGGCCGGCGCGACCGGGTCGATGGCGCTAAACACAACATGCGCGGTCATCCCTAGCGGCAGGTCTGCGAGCGGGCGGAAGGCCGCGAAATCGGTGACTTCGAGGGTGGCGCGATCGGTGGCCACCACCGGAAGCGCTTCGTGGCTGTCCGCTGTGGCGCGACCATGGCCGGGCATGTGTTTGAGCACCGGCAGGACCCCGCCCGCCATCAGGCCCGCCGCGAACGCTCCGGCAATGGCCGCGACCTTTTCGGGCGTCGCGCCATAGGCGCGATCCCCGATGATGGGATCAGCCCCGGGCACCGGCACGTCGGCGATCGGCGCACAATCGACGTCGATGCCCAGCTCAGCGAGATCGGCTGCGATCAGCCGCGCGCCCAATCGCGCGGCGGCAAGGCCAGTGTCCCGGTGGCGGTCGTAAAGCGCACCATAGGCGGCGCCAGGCGGATAGCTCGGCCAATGCGGGGGCCCCAGTCGCTGCACCCGCCCGCCTTCCTGGTCGACCAGCACGGGCGCCTGGCGACCGACAAGGCTGCGAAAATCGTCGATCAGGCGACTTAACGATTGGGGATCGGCGACATTGCGCTTGAAGACGATGAGACCCCACGGCTCGGCTTCCTTGAGGAATTGCCGCTCCTGCCCCGTCAGCGCAGGTCCCGCCACACCGGTAATGAAGGCGCGCATTAGCGATGATCCGTGGCGCCAAGCGGATAAGATCGCCGCGAGTTGCGCTGTCCGCCGCTTAGCTTGCGGTGCGCGTGAGGGTCAAGCGTTAAGACCCTGAAATCCCCGCCTTAATCCCGTTGCACAAGGCAACTGCCGCCGGCCGCCTTGAGGCTTGAGCACAGCGCCGCCGCCTGGTCCGCCGAGGCAAAAGGACCGACCAGCGCACGGTAATAGACGCCTTTGGCACCGAGATCGGCCCGCCGGATGATGGGCTCGCGACTGCCAAGCTGGTTGGGGAATTTGGCCCGTAGCGAACGGAACTCCGCTTGAGCCTCCGCTTCGCTGCGCTGGGACGTGACTTGAACGGCATAACCGCCGCCCGCGGCTGGCGCCGCCTCGGCGCGCTCTGTCGCATTGAGTTCGGCCGGGCGCGCCAGCGCGGTCCGGGTCCGCGCCGCGGCCGGCGCAACGCCATTCTGGTCAGGAACGATGGACAGCGGGCCATTGGCCTCAGCCCGCGGCGCGGGCACGGGCTTCGCCTGCTGTACGGCGGCGCGAGCCGGCGCTGTCCGTACCGGTACCGGCGTGGGCGCAGCTGGCGGCGTCGCCGGCGCGGTCGAAGCATCGGCCGTCGCCGACCCCATCTGATCGGTTCGGATGATGACGGTGTGGATCTTTCGCGGCGTCGGCGTCAGCGTACTCGGCAACGTCGCACCCGGCGCCGACGCCACACCGCCGGCGGGAGCCGGCGCACCGCTCGGGGCCGGCGGCCATATGGATGGCGCCGACGAGGCTGGCGCCGTTTCCGCTTGCACCGGCGCGGGGGATGCCGGCGCAGCGGCTGGCGGGAAGGCCGCTCCCTGTGCGGAACTCGGAACTCCAGCCTGACCGGAATTTGGATCGGGGAAAATCGGAACGGTCGACACCACCCGCGGCGCCGGGTTCGCCGGCGCCGGCATGTCCACAGGCTGCTCCTCGCGCGAGACAAGCTTTTCGCCCGAGGTCGCACTTGCATCCGCTTGATCGGACGCGTTCGATTTGGGCTTGCTCGGCACGATCTTGTTCGGTCCGTCTTCCGCCTTGATAATCGGCGGCAGCGTCGGCAGCATCGAACTGCCGAACATGGCGCGATAGGCGAAGGCGCCGGCGGTGCCGAGCACCGCGAGACCCAAAACGGCGGCGACGACAACGAGACCGCTGCGCCGCCGGCCAGCGGTGGCTTCCTCCTCGTAGTCCTCCAGCGCGTAGGCTTGATTGGCCGCGTCGTCCTGTTCGGGATCGTCATAGTCGCGGTCGTCGAACGACTGCGACAGAAAGCCGGGCGGCTGACGGCTTAAGGATTGCACCGGCTCTGGCTGGTCGTGGAAACGGGGCCGTTCCGGCAAGGCACGATCGCGGGCGCCATTAAGACTGCGCGCGGGGGGCGAATATTGGGGGCCAGCCGGTGGCTCGTAGCCGTCGTCGTAGGACGGCGGTGCAGGACGAAAAGTCGGAAGAATGTCGCCCTGCTGCGCCGGGACATAGCGCTCGTCGGCAGGCGCGTCGTAATCGTCCTGCTCGGCCGGTTCGCTCTGTTCGGCATAGCGATCCTCGGCCGCCCAATCGAGACCGCCGGCAGGCTGATCCAATGCGGGACTGCTTCGTGCATCGCGATTGTAGTCGCTCGCCGGCTCGCTCTGGCCGATGAGCCGGGCCAATTCGGCAAGCGGATCGTCCGGTTGAGAGCGTGCCGGCCCACCGCCATCGCGGTTACGATAGGAGCGGAAATTGTTGTCGGCCATTGAATGCGCCCCCGATTCAGGCGTTACGCGATACTAAGCTTGTCCCGAAACTCTGTCCCGATCTGCGCTCGTTCGTCTTTTGACGTCGTCGAAAGGCGCAGTCATCACCGCATCTCGTCAGGCGCCGCGACCCCCAACAGCTTGAGACCCGACGCGAGCACGGTGGCCACGCCTTGTACAAGCACAAGCCTAGCCTCGGTCTGTTGTCGATCATCTTGGATAATGAAGCGTAAATGAGGCGAGGCGTTGCCGAGCGTATAAAACGCATGAAACTC
>JASHOX010000116.1 GCA_030038415.1 Xanthobacteraceae bacterium | reverse complement strand
GGATGACACCGCTGCGACGCTGCTCAAGCGCGCTGACCAGGCGCTCTACCGCGCCAAACGCGACGGCCGCAATCGCGTGGTGCCGGACGCCGCCTGAGCGCAATCCCGCGATCATCAAGCCTTCAACCCGGCTAGCAAATTCAGCGAGCCAAGCCCGGTAACGCCAATTTTTGTGGTTGACGGCAATAGCGTCAATTCGACGAAACTTTGACGGTTGATTTCGCCAGCGGTTCCGTTAGCCTTCAGGAAACGGCACTCCTTGCTGCACTAAAGGCGGCGTTGCGGCGAGCCGAGCGATGCCGCCAGCTATGCGAACCCATTGATAACCCTGCGGTATGCTCAGGTCCGCCGCATCTCCTGGGTCCGTGGGGTTCGGCCGGCACGGGAGCGGTGCGAGTGGCCTCCTCATGACACCGTTTCCGGCCGGCCACCTTTTCCGGCGGCCTTGGCGGGTCTTTCATAAGCCTTTGACGGCATAAAAAGGGCGCCGACCGGCGCCCCTTGCGTGTGCCGTATAAGTGAAACTACTTAATCTTGGCTTCGCGAAATTCGACGTGCTTCTTCGCCACCGGATCGTATTTCTTCTTGGTCAATTTGTCCGTCATCGTGCGCGAATTCTTGTAGGTGACATAATAAAAGCCGGTATCGGCGCTGGAAACGAGCTTGACCTTGATCGTGGTGTTCTTGGCCATAACGGGACCTCAGGGGACCTCGGGTTGATCGGTTAGCTGCAACCTAGTGGGCAAGGGCTGAAAGTCAAGGAAACCCGAACGCCGGTCTAATCGGGCCTTCAAAGCACTTCCCGCACGAAGCGCTTATGCAGCATGCGGTAGAGCGGGACCGGGTGATCGAATTGCATACCGCCGGCGATGCGGTCGGCCAATTCTTCGAGCACCACCGCGGTGATGCCCGGCATATCGAGCTGGCGCGCTTCGGTAATCGGCAGCCAGACCAGTTCGACCAGTTCCTTGTCCGGCCCCACGAATCCGTCGTCACGCCGTGCGATCGCGGACACGTCGGCGGTGAAAAAGCGGCTGTCGAAACGCAGCGGGCGCTTCGGCGGGGTGATGGCGCGGGCGACGAAATGGATCTGGGTCAGATCCGGGATGATGCCGGCTGCGGCGAACGGCTGCCAATGCCCCGGCGGGACCTTTATGGGGCCGGCCGTGGGAACGCCG
Source organism: Xanthobacteraceae bacterium (assembly GCA_030038415.1). Taxonomy (GTDB): domain Bacteria; phylum Pseudomonadota; class Alphaproteobacteria; order Rhizobiales; family Xanthobacteraceae; genus BOG-931. The sequence goes on along the minus strand of JASHOX010000116.1, from coordinate 4,247 downwards.
AGCATCAGCCCGGTTTCCTCATAGGTCTCGCGCACCGCCGCCAAAGCGTAGGCCGCTGCTTTCGCGGCGCTCGGGCGCTTTACCCGCCGCATCAACTTCGCGACGTGACGCTCATTGAGCGCTGCGGCGGTCGCCATCAGCCGGTCCGACGGTTCGATGCGGCCGCCGGGAAAGACGAATTTGCCCGGCAAGAAGCGATGCCGCTGGTGGCGTCGCCCGAGCAGCACCTTTGGCACCGGCTCCGTACGGTCGATCAAAATCAGCGTCGCCGAATCTCGTGGCTTGACGTTCGGGAAAGATTGATCGCGCATGGTGCGCGTGAGCCGCTCGGCGCGGTCGGCCGCGGTGCCGCCAGCGACCACGCTGGCATGGCTCTCGTCCAGATATTCACGTTTCATCATCATTCACGTTTCATCGTCGACGGCCGCGCGCTTTCTGTCGCGGTGCAAATTTCGGACTTGATCGCGGCTTGTGTCCAGTCCTCTTCTCCGCGGCACGGTCATGTCCGACGAGCTTGAATCGCAGGGCGCCGGCGACCGGCGCCGCCTCGACGAGCTGCACCGTCACCGGATCGCCGAGCCGATGGGTGACCGCGCGGCCGACGAAGGCACGGCCGGCTTCGTCGAAGCGGAAATACTCGTCGCCGATGGTGCGCGCCGGGACAAAACCGTCGGCCCCGGTTTCGTCGAGCTCGACAAAGAGGCCGGCGCGCGTGACGCCGGAAATATGCCCGTCGAACGTCGCGCCGACGCGGTCAGCCAAAAAATGGGCGATCAACCGGTCCGCAGTTTCGCGTTCCGCCTTCATGGCGCGGCGTTCGGTTGCGGAAATATTGGCGGCGATTTCGGCGAGCGATCGCGCATCCGTCCCGTCCGGCTGGCCGTCGGCGCCGAGCTTTGCCGCGCGGATCAAAGCGCGGTGCACGACTAAGTCGGCATAGCGGCGGATCGGCGAGGTAAAGTGGGCATAGCGGCGCAAATTAAGGCCGAAATGCCCGAAATTCTCCGACGAGTATTCGGCCTGCGCTTGTGTACGCAGCACGACTTCGTTGACCAGCCGCTCGACGTCCCGACCCTTTACGCGCGACAAGATATTGTTGAATCCGTCGGGCCGTAGCGCGCCGCCCTTCGGCAGCGAGATATCGAGCGTATGCAAGAATTCGCGCAGCGCATTGAGCTTTTCCACCGACGGCTCGTCATGCACGCGATAGATTAATGCCACGTGGCTGCGCTCGCAGGTTTCGGCGGCGGCGACATTGGCGAGGATCATGAATTCCTCGATCAGCCGGTGCGCTTCGAGCCGCTGCGGCATGATTACCCGATCCACCGTGCCGTCGGATTTGAGCACGATCTTGCGCTCCGGAATGTCGAGATCGAGCGGGCCGCGCTCGTCGCGCGCATGCAGCACCGTGCGATAGGCGGCGTAAAGCGGCCCCAGGATGTTTTCGGCGATCGGCTCGGTGACTTCGTCGGGCCGGCCAGTGACCGCGAGTTGGGCCTGCTCGTAATGCAGCCGCGCCGCCGAGCGGATCGATACGCGGTGGAACGTGTGCGAGCGCTTGCGACCGTCGGCGCCGATAATCATACGCACGGCAAGTGCCGGCCGGTCTTCGTGCGGCCGCAGCGAGCACAAATCGTTGGAAATGCGCTCCGGCAGCATCGGCACGACGCGGTCGGGAAAATAGACCGAGTTGCCGCGTTTGACCGCCTCGCGGTCGAGCGCAGAGCCCGGCCGCACATAATGCGCGACGTCGGCGATAGCGACGCTGACGATGTGGCCGCCGACGTTCTTCGGGTCGGGATCAGGTACCGCATGCACCGCGTCGTCATGGTCCTTGGCGTCGGGCGGATCGATGGTGACGAAGGGCATGCGACGCCAGTCTTCGCGGCCGGTATGCGAGGCCGCGCGCGCGGCGTCGGCTTCGTCGAGCACGGCGCGGGAGAATGTGTGCGGAATATCGTGGGCATGGATGGCGATCAGGCTGACAGCGCGCTCGCTCTTGAGCGAGCCGAGCCGCGCCACGACAGTGCCGGCGGCAAGCCCGAGCCGGCCGTGCCGCGCCACTTCGACCGCAACGAGATCGCCATCGATCGCGCCCGCGGTGGCGTCGGCGCGAATGCTCAGTTCACGGCCGAGCTGCTTCTTGTCGATCGGCACCAGCCGGCCGCCGCCGCCGGGAAGGCCGCGAAAAATTCCGAGCGTGCGGTTCTTGGCGCGGTCGATCAGCTTGATGACGCGCCCGCTAGTCTCTTCGCCCGCTTGCTCGATGCGGATCAGCGCGCGGTCGCCGACGCCGGCAACCTCGCCCGGCTGCGCGCGCCGCGGCGTCGCGATGCGGATGACGGGCGGCGCGCCGTGGGCTTCCTCGTCCCACTCGGTCGGTCGCGCCAACAATTCGCCGTCACTGTCGCGGCCGGTGACGTCGGCCAGCACGACTGGCGGCAAGGTGCCGGCATGGTGCAAGCGCTTGCGGCGCCGGTCGATCAAGCCTTCGTCGGCAATGTCGCGCAGCATGCGGTTGAGCGCCGCGCGGTCGGCGTTCTTGGCACCGAAGGCGCGTGCGATCTCGCGCGTGCCGACCTTGCCGCTGCGTTCGCGGATGAAGGCGACAAGCTCGTCGCGGGAGGGAAGGCGATTCATTGGCCACGCACAGGCCCGTTGGGCCCCATTTATGGGCCGCCTGCGCGGCCCACCGCACTTAACATATGGTCCATAACATAGTGATTATTCGGCAGCGTGCGTGGTCTTGCGATTTTTTGTGGCGCGTGCGGCGGGCTTTTTGCCGGTCGCCTTGATGTGTCGCGCGGTGCCCGGGGAAGGGCGCTTCGGCTTGCGCGGGCGCGCATGCGGCGCCGGGGCGTTGCGCTCCGACCGCGCGTCGAGCAGCGCGACCGCCTCCTCCAGCGTGATGGTCTCGGGCGTCTTATCGGCCGGCAGCGTCGCATTGACGCCGTTGTGGCTGACATAGGGCCCGTAGCGGCCTTTCTTCGCGACGATGGCGCCGCCTTTGGTGGGATGATCGCCAAGAGCGCGGCCCGGATCGGCGCCAAAGCGGCCCTTGCGCGGACCTTTGGCGCGCTTCTCGGCGATAAGCGTCACCGCGCGGTTGAGGCCGACGGAAAAAACCTCTTCCGGGGAGTCGAGATTGGCGTAGGTCTTGCCGTGGCGGACATAGGGCCCGAAACGGCCGATGCCGGCAACGATCGGCTCGCCGTCCTCGGGGCTCTTGCCGACTTCGCGGGGAAGCGACAGCAGAGCGAGCGCGCGGTCGAGATCGATCTCGTCGGGCGCAATGCCCTTCGGCAGGCCAGCGCGTTTCGGCTTCTCGCCGCCCTTTTCGGCCTCCCCGAGTTGCAAATAGGGACCGAAGCGGCCGCTGCGCACCGTGACGTCGAGACCGGTGACCGGATCGACGCCGAGTTTTTTCGTGCCGATATCCGGCGACCCGTCGGCTTGCGACGACAAAGCGCGCGTATAGCGGCATTCCGGATAATTCGAGCAGCCGATGAAGGCGCCGAATTTGGAAAGCTTGAGCGTCAGCCGGCCGTTGCCGCAGGTTGGGCAGACGCGCGGATCGGTGCCGTTCTCGCGCGGCGGAAACAGATGCGGCGCCAAGAGCGCATCGAGCGCATCGATGACCCCGGAGATTTTCAAATCCTTGGTCTCGTCAATGGCGCCGATGAAATCGCGCCAGAAATCGCGCAGCACGTCGCGCCACGCCGCCTCACTGTTGGAAATCAGATCGAGCTGTTCCTCGAGTCCGGCGGTAAAATCATATTCGACATATTTGGCGAAGAAGCTTTCCAGAAAGGCGACGACGATGCGGCCGCGATCCTCGGGAACGAGCCGGCGCTTGTCGAGCCGGACGTATTTGCGGTCCTTGAGCACCTGGAGGATCGAGGCGTAAGTCGAGGGCCGGCCAATGCCGAGCTCTTCCATGCGCTTGACCAGCGAAGCTTCCGAATAGCGCGGCGGCGGCTCGGTAAAATGCTGGTCGGCGGCGATCGAACGCTTTTCGAGCCGCTCGCCGGTGCTCATTTGCGGCAGCCGGCGCGATTCCTCGTCCTCCGGATCCTCGTCGCGGCCTTCCTGATAGAGCGTCAGGAAGCCGTCGAATTTCACTACCGTGCCGGTGGCGCGCAATTCGAGGAGTCGGCTTGCGACTTTGGCTTCGATATCAACCGTGGTGCGCTCAAGCTCCGCCGATTCCATCTGGCTCGCCACCGTGCGCAACCAAATCAGCTCGT
>JASHOX010000115.1 GCA_030038415.1 Xanthobacteraceae bacterium | reverse complement strand
CCGCATCCCGAGCCGGTCTCGGTTGCAGCGGAGTGAAAACGATGAACGCGATCCGCCATCTTGCGCAACTCAATATCGGCCGCTTCCGTTATCCGACCGACGATCCGCGCATGGCGGATTTCATGAACAATCTCGCTTTGGTCAACGGCATAGCCGACCGCAGCCCCGGGTTTGTCTGGCGCCTGCAAGATGACAGCGGCAACGCCACCGCTTTCCGCCCGTTCCCCGATCCGCAGATGGCAGTCAATCTGTCGGTGTGGGAAAGCGTCGAAGCGCTGGAGCGATTCGTGTGGCAGACCGTTCATAAGCGTTTCTACGGACGCCGCCCGGAATGGTTTGACAAAATGGACGGTCCGCATTTCGTCTTGTGGTGGGTGCCACCCGGCCACCGGCCGTCACTGACGGAAGCAAAAGAGCGGCTGGAACATCTCGCAACGCATGGGCCGAGCGAGCACGCCTTTGGCTGGGAAAGCGTTCCGTCGGCGCAGTTGTGGAAGACGGCGCGCTGCGCGCCCGACGGCCAGGCGGCATAAGAAGCGACCTGAGAGAAAGATGACCAAGCTCATCGTCGACGGCAAAGAGATCGACGTTCCGCCGGAATATACGCTGCTGCAGGCCTGCGAAGCGGCAGGCGCGGAGATTCCGCGCTTCTGCTTCCACGAACGGCTGTCGATTGCCGGCAATTGCCGCATGTGCCTGGTCGAGCTGGTCGGCTCACCGAAGCCGGTGGCGAGCTGTGCCTGGGGCGTGCGCGATTGCCGGCCGGGACCGAAGGGCGAGCCGCCCGAGGTCAAAACCCGCTCGCCGATGACGCGCAAGGCGCGCGAAGGCGTGATGGAATTTCTGCTGATCAATCATCCACTCGATTGCCCGATCTGCGATCAGGGCGGCGAATGTGATCTGCAGGACCAGTCGATGGCCTACGGCGTCGACGCCAGCCGCTACCGCGAGAACAAGCGCGCGGTCGAGGACAAATATCTTGGCGCGCTGGTCAAGACCTCGATGAACCGCTGCATTCAGTGCACCCGCTGCGTGCGCTTCTCCGCCGAGGTCGCCGGCGTTGCCGAGCTCGGCGCCATCGGCCGCGGCGAGGACATGGAGATCACGAGCTATCTCGAACAGGCGATGCGCTCCGAGCTGCAGGGCAACGTCGTCGATCTCTGTCCGGTCGGCGCGCTGACCTCAAAACCTTACGCCTTCGCAGCGCGGCCGTGGGAGCTCAACAAGACCGAGTCGATCGACGTGATGGACGCGCTCGGCTCCGCCATCCGCATCGACACCCGCGGCAGCGAGGTGATGCGCATCCTGCCGCGCGTGAACGACGACATCAACGAGGAATGGATTTCCGACAAGACGCGCCACGTCGTCGATGGCTTGCGCACGCAGCGGCTCGATCAGCCTTATTTGCGCGAGGGCGGCAAACTGCGCCCGGCGACCTGGCATGAGGCGTTCAGCGCCATCGCCGCCAAGGTCGCCAAAGCCAATCCCAAGCGCGTCGGCGCCATGGTCGGCGATCTCGCCGCGGTCGAGGAGATTTTTGCGCTTAAGGACCTGATGACACGGCTCAATGTCGCCAATCTCGATTGCCGGCAGGACGGCGCCGCGCTCGATCCCGCCTGGGGCCGAGCCAGCTATTTGTTCAATGCCACCATTGCCGGCATCGATGCCGCAGACGCTCTGCTCATCGTCGGCTGCAATCCGCGCAAGGAGGCCACCGTCCTCAATGCGCGCATTCGCAAACGTTGGCGCGCCGGCAAATTTCCTGTCGGCGTCATCGGGCCGAAAGCCGATCTCACTTACACCTACGATTATCTTGGCGCCGGCCCGGAAACGCTTGCCGCCGTCGCCCGGCACTCATTCGCCGATATGCTGCGCAAGGCCGAGCGCCCGATGGTGCTCCTTGGCGCCGGCGCCTTGACGCGCGGCGATGGGGCGGCGATTGCGTCGCTTGCGGCCAAAGCGGCGTTCGACCTCGGCGCCATGAAAGAAGGCTGGAACGGCTATTGCGTATTGCACAGCGCCGCGTCGCGCGTCGGCGCGCTCGATCTCGGCTTTGTGCCGGGGCAGGGCGGGCTCTCCGCGCGGCAGATGGCGGCGTTCGGCACGCTCGACGTTCTCTTCCTGCTCGGCGTCGACGAGATCGACGTCGCGGCAGGCGCCTTTGTCGTCTATATCGGCACCCACGGCGACCGCGGCGCGACGCGCGCTGACGTGGTGCTGCCGGGCGCCGCCTATCCGGAGAAATCGACGACTTACGTCAACACCGAGGGCCGGGTGCAGATGGCGACACGCGCTTCCTTTCCGCCCGGCGACGCGCGCGAAGACTGGGCGATATTGCGGGCGCTATCGGACGTTTTGGGCCGCCGTCTGCCGTATGACTCGCTCGCGGCATTGCGACAAGCGTCGTTCAAGGCCCACCCGCATCTGATGCGGATCGGGCAGGTGGCCCCGGCCGACACCGCAGTGCTGCAACGACTTGCGGCGCTCGGCGGCACCGCGGACCGGGCGCCGTTCGGTTCGACGATCGACGATTTTTACTTCACCAATCCGATCGCCCGCGCTTCGGCGGTGATGGCGGAATGCTCGGCGATCGCGCATGGACGCGCGACCATGACGGCGGCGGAGTAGCGCATGACGATGGCCGCATTCTGGTCCGATTACATCTGGCCGCTGGTCATCATGGTGGCGGAGAGCGTGCTGCTGCTTGTCGTGCTGTTGATCGCGGTTGCCTATGTGCTGCTTGCCGACCGCAAGATCTGGGCTGCGGTCCAAATCAGGCGCGGGCCGAACGTGGTCGGGCCCTGGGGCCTGTTCCAATCCTTCGCCGATCTGATCAAGTTCGTGCTCAAGGAGCCGGTGATCCCGGCGGGCGCCAACAAGGGCGTCTTTCTCTTGGCGCCGCTCGTCACCTGCGTTCTGGCGCTCGCCGCCTGGGCGGTAATCCCCGTCGATGCCGGCTGGGTCATTTCGAATATCAACGTCGGCGTTCTTTATATCTTCGCTATCTCGTCGCTCGGCGTCTACGGCGTGATCATGGCGGGCTGGGCATCGAATTCCAAATATCCGTTTCTTGCCGCGCTGCGTTCGGCGGCGCAGATGGTGTCCTACGAAGTCTCCATCGGCTTCGTCATCATCACCGTGCTGCTGTGCGTCGGCTCGCTCAATCTCTCCGCAATAGTCGAAGCGCAGCAAAATCACGGTCTGGCGACGATGATCGGGCTGCCGTGGCTGTCGATCCTGAATTGGTATTGGCTGCCGCTCTTGCCGATGCTGGTCGTCTTCTTCGTTTCCGCGCTCGCCGAGACCAACCGGCCGCCGTTCGATCTGGTCGAGGCGGAATCGGAGCTCGTCGCCGGCTTCATGGTCGAGTACGGCTCGACGCCCTACATGATGTTCATGCTTGGCGAGTACGT
>JASHOX010000114.1 GCA_030038415.1 Xanthobacteraceae bacterium | reverse complement strand
GCGGGATTTCCATCACATAGCAGTCGTTCGAGGTGCGTGAGGCGTCGTGATTGAGGAACACCGCATTGCCGCCGCGCCGCGCCCATGGTTTTAGCCCCACCGTGTTCAGGTTCTTGACGTAGAACGACGGGATGATGTCGATGCCTTCCGCCTTCACCCAGCGGGTATAAGGCGTTTCCTTCTCGGTCTTGAACTTGATGGCGAGTTCTTCGGAAACGACGGCATTCTTGGCCATTTGGCTCACCTTATTCCTTGTCCTTCAGCATCGATCTTAGCGAAAAACGGATGGAAGTGCCTAGCGGCGGCGCGTGCCTGTACTCTCGCGGTCGTGGTCATCCGCGTGATGATGATTGTGGTCGTGGTGGTGATGCTCATGCCCATGCTCATGATCGTGGTCATGCTCGTGATGGTGCAGGCGCTGGCGCGGCCGCGGGCCGCGCGGGTCTTCGTTGAACACCAACGATTTGATAGTGACTGGCACGGTATAGGACGGCATGCGGATGCGGCCGAGATCGATATAGTCGAAATCCCATAACACCACGCCGTCAATCACCAGAAGCTCGCTTTCGATATGCAGCTCGTCGCGCAGGATATGGCCGAGCGTCTGCGCCACATCGCCGTCGAGCATGATGTAGAGCGGCAGCTTCCTGGCGATGCGGCCGGCAAGCCCGCTTTTGATGCCTTCGGCAAACGCGGCGAGCCGCGCATAGGACGGCAGGCCGGTCCAGCGCAGCGCGAGCGCGATATCGCGGTCGGTGCCGTCGAGGTCGAAAGCGGTGATGTGGCTGCGGATCGCCTGCGCCAGCTCCTCCGCATCGATGCTCTCGGCGGGGACGAAAGGCGGCTGCACCACCTGAAGATTGCGGCGTGGCAATAGCTTTGCCGGCGCCGAGATATAGCTGGTGTTGCCGGACAGCTGCACCGAGTATTCCGAGGCGCCGAGCGCGGTGGCGCGAATGCACTCGCCGGCCGGCAGCACCGGCCAAGGGAATGCGCCTTGCGCGATGCGGGCGCGGATGGCGCGGCCGAGTCTTGCGCCAAGATCGCCGAAATCGCGGCTTTCGCGCTGATAGACATATTCGGCGACGCCGCCGGAGAACATCACGCCGTCGATGCGGCCAAGCTGCGCAATCGGGTCGGTGAGATAGAGATGCGCGATGTCGTGCGGGAGCGGCCGCGCCGTCACGGCGGCCACTAACGTGTCGGCCATGCCGTCGGCGACCTTTTGCAGCTCGGCGGCGCTCGCCGTGCCGCCGCGCTCCCAGGAATATCCGGCGCGCTTGGCGTGATGTTTCCCGGCCGGATCGAGCCGGACGATCTTGCCGTCCTCGACCACTTGCAGGCGGCCGCCGATATGCACGGCGGCGGTCGCGATAACCTTGCCGTTCTCAACAAGGCCGAGCTTGGTGGTGCCGCCGCCAATATCGATATTGAGAATGCGCTTATTCTCATCGCTCGACACCCGCGCGGCGCCAGAGCCGTAAGCCGCCAGCATCGCCTCCATGTGGTGGCCGGCGGTGGCGGTGACGAAATCGCCGCCCTGCTCGGACAGGATCTTGGCGATGCCCTGTGCATTATCGCGCCGCAGCGCTTCGCCGGTCAGGATGACGACGCCGGTATCGATCTGACCGGGCGACAGGCCCGCCGCGACATAAGCGTCGTCAATGATGGCGCCGAGTTTTTGATCGTCGATGCGCTCTTCGCTCTGGTAGGGGGTGAGCGCCACCTGGGACTGAAACAAGGTCTCACGCGAAACGACGTAATAGCGGCTGGTCAAATCCTCCGCCAAGCGGCGCAAATGGACGCGGGAGAAAATGACTTGTGTGCCGGAGGAGCCGATGTCGATGCCGACCGTCGTCAGCGTGACATTATCCTGCCGCCACAGTGGATTGTCCTCAAGCGGGCCGTCGTCATCGTCGAAATCGTGGTCGTGGTCGTGGTCGGAATCGTCGGCATGCACGTGAACGACGTCGCGGCCATAGAGATGGTCCGCGAGCGTGTGCGCCGGTTTCTGCCTATCCTTATCGGCCATTCCTGGCTCTCCGTTGCGGCCTTTCTTCCCGCAGTGGGGAGCACAGGTCAATCCGATAGTGAAACCGGCGGTTTCGTTTATGCCGCAAAGATTAAAGCATTGCTCAATGGACACATCCGGCGCTCCACAATAAGCTTCGTTCCCAACCGACAGTGGTCAGGACAATGTTATGACCAGGGCGCGCGTCGAGCGGCGGCTGGCTGCTGTTCTCGCGGCCGATGTTGCCGGATACAGCCGTCTGATGGGTGTCGACGAGGAAGGCACGCTGGCGGCGCTGAAGGCCCATCGAAGCGAACTGATCGATCCCAAAATCACCGAGCACCGCGGCCGCATCGTCAAGACGACCGGCGATGGTGCTCTGGTTGAATTTTTCAGCGTGGTCGATGCCGTCCGCTGCGCCATGGAGATCCAGCGCGCCATGGCCGAGCGCAATACCGGCATCTCTCAAGATCGCCGGATCGAGTTTCGCATCGGCATCAATGTCGGCGACATCATCATCGATGAAGGTGACATCTACGGCGACGGCGTCAACATCGCAGCCCGCTTGGAGACGCTCGCCAGCCCCGGTGCGATCTGCTTTTCCGATAACGTGCAGCAACAGATCAAAGGCAAGCTTCCGCTCAATGTCATCGACATGGGCGACTATCAGCTCAAGAATATCGCCCAGCCGGTCCGCGCCTATGGCGTGCGATTGGAAGCTGAGCCGGCCAGACTCGATCCGAAGCAATTTGTTTGGCCGCCGGCGAATGATCCGAACCGGCCACCCTATCGCGGGCTTCGTCCGCTCGAAGCGGAAGACGCCGGCATCTTCTTTGGCCGCGACGCGGCGATTATCGAGGCACTCGACAAATTGCGCGGCTTGGCCGACGCGCCACCGCCGCGTCTGCTCGTCATCCTCGGCGCCTCCGGCGCCGGCAAGTCGTCATTCTTGCGTGCTGGCCTGCTGCCAAGGCTCAAGCGCGACGACCGGCACTTTCTGCCGCTGCCGGTCATTCGGCCGGAGCAGGCGGCGATCTCCGGCGAGACTGGTCTTCTTTGCGCGCTGGAAGGCGCATTCGAGGCGGCTCGGATCAGGCTGCCGCGTTCCGATCTGCGGGCGGCAATTCAGGGCGGCGCCGTGCAACTGAAACCGCTCCTGCAAGCGCTCGCCGATAAGGCGACGCCGACAGCTCTCGACACCGATGTCAAAGCCAAGCCGCCGGCGCTGATCTTGTCGATCGACCAGGCGGAGGAGTTGTTCGTCGCGGAGGCGCAAGACGAAGCCCGGCCGTTTCTCGTCCTGCTGCGCGACCTGGTCGATGCCGACGCGCCGGCCGTCATCGCCATTTTCACCATCAGGTCGGACACCTACGAGCGCCTTCAGCTCGCCAAGGAACTGGACGGCGTGCGTCAAGAAATGCTCAGCCTGCCGCCGATGCCGAAAGGCTCCTATGTCGAAGTGATCAAGGGTCCGGCGCGACGGCTCGACGGCACGGCGCGCGCGCTCAAGATCGAGGACGGTTTGGTGGATGCGCTGCTCGACGACGTCGAGGCCGGTGGCGCCAAGGATGCCCTGCCGCTGCTCGCCTTCACCCTGGAGCGGCTCTACAGCGAGTACCACGCCGGCGGCGATCTCAAGCTCTTGCATTACGACGATCTTGGACGAGTGAAAGGCTCAATCGAGGCAGCCGTCGAGCGCGCGCTTAAGGCTGCAGACGCGGATCCCTCGATTCCGAAGGAACGCGTTGCCCGGCTGGCATTGCTACGCCGCGGGCTGATTCCCTGGCTCGCCGGCATCGATCCCGACACCGGCTCGCCGCGTCGCCGCATCGCCCGGGTGTCGGAAATTCCTCCCGAGGCCATGCCGATGATCCAACACCTCGTCGAGCAGCGCTTGCTCGCCACCGATGTCGCCAAGGACACCGGCGAGAGCACGATCGAGCCGGTCCACGAAGCGCTGCTGCGGCAGTGGGGCCTGCTGCAAGACTGGTTGGCCGAGGATGCCGGACTCCTTGCCGCGCTCGAAGGTGTCAAACGCGCGAGTCGCGATTGGGCCGCAAACGACCGGGATAGCGCCTGGCTCGCGCATGTGACGGATCGGCTTGCGGCGGCGGAGCGGTTGAGCGAACGGCCCGACCTCGCCGCTAACCTGGGGCCAACGGATCGCGCCTATCTCGCCGCCTGCCGGAAGGCCGAGGCGGTTGTAAAGGGCCGCAAGCGGCGGGTGCAGGCTTTCATTTATGTATTGCTGGTGGGCATCATTGTCGGGCTCATCGGTTGGATCAACCAGTCATTCATCAAGGGCCAATGGAAGTGGTACACCGTTACGCGCCCGTTCATGCAGGCGCAGTTTCGGCCCTATGTGCTTGCGCCGGCCGCCGCGCGCACGCTCCGGCCCAGGGATAGTTTCAGAGAATGTGCGGCCGATCATGGCGAAGACTATTGTCCGACGATGGTCGTGGTGCCGGCAGGATCATTCATGATGGGCTCGCCGCCGAGCGAGATGGATCGGCGCGGCAATGAAGGCCCGCAGCATGCGGTCGCGATCGCTAAATCTTTCGCGGTGTCGAAGTTCCAGCTGACATTCGACGAATGGGATACCTGCGTGGACTACGGCGATTGCGCGCCGGATATCAGCGACGCCGGCTGGGGACGCGGCCAAGAACCGGTGATCGGCGTGAGCTGGGACGATGCGCAGCACTACGTCGCGTGGCTCTCCAGAATGACGGGAAAGTCCTATCGGCTGCTCACCGAGGCCGAATACGAATATGCCGAGCGCGCGGGAACAGAGAGTCCATATTTTTGGGGTAACGAAGTCGGCAGGGGCAATGCCAATTGCAACGCCTGCGGCACCAAATGGGATAATAACGTGGATGCGCCGGTTGGCTCTTTCGCTCCGAACCTCTTCGGTCTTTATGACATGACGGGGAATGTCTGGGAGTGGGTGGAGGACTGTTACCATCCAAATTACGACGGCGCTCCAAAAGATGGATCGGCATGGTCGGGCGGTTGCCCGGACGATCGCACTCGTGTCGAGCGCGGTGGCGGCAAGAACGCTCCTCCGCAAATGATCCGCTCGGCGGTGCGAATAGCAGTCACCGCCGACACCCGGCGCGCCTCACTCGGATTCCGCGTCGCCAGAGATTTGAAAGAGTAGGTCCTGAACCGGGCCATCGGTCGAATTCACAAAAAGTCCATCCGATGGTAGTCAATATCGAGCATGATCCCTCACCTCGATTTTTTGCAGGGAGCACATTACATGCGAGCTATCTTTGCACTGATCATGGCGTTGGCGTCGACGTCGGCGATGGCTGCCGGCTCGTCCGTGGGTTATGGCGGCGGCGGCCGACCGGGACCATTCCTTGCCATCGTCCAGCAATACAATCAGAGCGGTGAGCTGTTTCGCATCGTCGGCCACTGCCAATCGTCCTGCACCATCTTCCTCGGGATTCGCAACGTCTGCATCGAGACGGGGGCGAGCCTCTTGTTCCACGCTGCCAACCAACCGTCCACGACGGGAATCATGCGCGGATCCTACAATGCGCGCCTGAGCGCTTTTCTCGATGAGCACCATGCGTTGGACACGCCGACGTTCTTCACGATCTCCGGGGCCGATATGATACGGAAATTCGGCTACCGGAGATGTCCGGGAACGTGAAAACGGTTTTTGCGTAGTTGCAAAATAGCTTGCAGGCGCCAGCAATGAGCGAAAATGGCTTGATAACGCTGCCGAGCACGCACGGCACGAAGGCAACCGCCGACCGGCTCGCAGCCGAAGTGACGGCGAAAGGCATGACGCTGTTCGCGCGCGTCGATCACGCCGCCGGCGCCGAGGAAGTCGGCATGGCGCTGCGGCCGACCGAAGTGCTGATCTTCGGCAACGCCAAAGGCGGCACACCGCTGATGCAGGCCAAACAGACCGTCGGCATCGATCTGCCTTTGAAGGCACTGGTTTGGGAGGATGCCGACGGCAAGGTCTGGCTGACCTACAATGAGCCAGGCTGGATTGCGCAGCGCCACGGTGCGACCGACCTTGGCGAAGTGACGAGCCGTCTTGCCGCGGCGCTGACCGACTTGGCGAAGACCGCAACCGGCGCCTGATCGCGGCTGTTCTCAGGCGGCAGGCGTAACGGCAACGGCAACGTCGATGTGTTGCCCGCCCGAGCCCAAAATCACGCCATCCATCGGCGCGACGTCGGTATAGTCGCGGCCGATCGCCAGCGTGACATGATCCTCGCCCGCCAAGATTGCGTTGGTCGGGTCGAGCCCGATCCAGCCCGCCGTGCCGCACCACAGCAGCACCCAGGCATGCATCGCGTCCGCACCCTGCAGCCGCGTCGGATCGGTGCGCGGGGCGCTGCGCAGATAGCCGCTGACATAGGCCGCCGGCAGGCCGATGCCGCGCAGTCCAGAAATCATGATGTGCGCGTAATCCTGACAGACGCCGCGACGCAGCGCGAACGACATCGGCGGCGTAGTGGTGACGGTAGTGGCGCCGATCTCGTAGACAATGTCGGCTTTCATGCGGCCGATCAGCTCGATGGCGGCCTCCAGTAAGGCGCGTCCCGGCGTAAAGCTCTGCCGGACATAATCGCGGATCTCCGGATCGAGCGAGACGATGCGGCTCGGGAACAGAAAATGCGCCGGCGATAGCGGGCCGATGTCGCTCGTCGCAAACGCCGCGTCGCGGACGTTTTCCCAGGCCGGCGTTTCGGGCGGGATAGGCTCCGCATCGACGGCGACCCGCGCCGACAGCTTCACCGTCAGCGTCTGGTGCGGCTCGTTGATCTCTATCCAGGTCAGGCGGTTGCCGAAAAAGTCCTGGCCCTCCCGCCGGTGCGCCGGCTCGGGCACGATCTGCAGCGCCGCGACATGCACTCGCTCGCCGTCACGCGATACCGGCGTGAGGCGGAGCACGTGACGGGCATGCGCTACCGGGCTCGCATAGCTGCAGGTCGTCGTCTGCCGCACGTCGTAGATCACGCCAGCGCCTCCCACACCGGTTCGGACCGCTCGTTGTTGGTGAGATAGGCCGCGGTGATGGCGTCCGACAATTTCATCAGCGCTTGCTCGACATCGACGATCAACGCCTCGTTGACGGCGGCGGCCTCCGCAGTGCGCAGCCGCGTTGCGATCGACGCGGCGATTTGCTGCACCGGCGACAAGCGGCCGCTGGAGCTGCGCTTCGGCAGCGCGCGCAGATGGGCCTCGATGCGATCGAGCTGATAGAGCACCGAACGCGGATTGTTCGGATCGAGCACGACGAGGTCGACGACCGGCGCCGGTGCGGCGATCATCACGTAGCGCTGCCGGTAGGTGATCTGGCTGTCGGCAAGCTCCAACAGCACGTCGAGTTCGCCGTCGGCGGTGCCGGCTTGCGCCAAGGCGCGGGTGAGGCGGCAGGTCAGCAGAGCGCGTTCGATGCGGCGGCCAAGCTCGAGAAAGCGCCAGCCGGCGAGCTGCGTCATGTTTTCCTGCGCCAGTCCGGACAATGCCGCGATGATGCGTAACGCCGCTTCGACGCGTTCGGCGATCGCGCTTTCGGTCGGGTCGGCCGCGAGCGGCGTTGCAATCAGCTTGGCGAGATCGTTGAGCGCCCGCCAGGCGTCCGGCGAAAAGCGGTCGCGAATGACGGAAGCGGCAAAACGTGCGGCGCTGACAAGACGCGGCAGCGATCCGTCCAGATCCGAGCGTGTCAGCACCGCCCGCGCGGTGAATGTCGCCGGCGCGGCAGCGTTGTCGGGCGGGATGGCGTCCCAGGCGCCGAGCAGTGCCTTCAAGGTGGCGATGACCGGCGCCGCCGCGTCGTCGGCTTCGGCGACCCGGTTGACGATGGCGCGTACGAGCCGCAGCGTCGCCTCGGCGCGCTCCACATAGCGTCCGACCCAGAACAGATTATCGGCGGCGCGGCTCGGCAACAGTCCGCTGGCGCGCTGCACCGGCATGCGCTCCGGGGTCGGCAGCAGCGTGGTCTCGGCCACCGGTCCGTGCGCCAGCACCCAAGCGTCCGCGGTCGCGGCGCCGCGCTGCAAGCTGACCGCGCGCGCGTCGATGTCGTCGGCGATACGGACGAAGCCGGCCGGCAAAACCTGCCAGCGCGCGCCGGTCCGCGCAAGGAACAGTCGCAGCGTGAACGGCCGCGGCTGCAGCCGGCCGTCGCGCCACACCGGCATGCTCGACAGCGTGACCGCCTCCTGAGCTACGTAGTCGATGCCGCGATCGCGGATCGACTGCATCAGTGCTTGCCGCTGCGTCTCGTCGAGCCGCGCGCCTAATATTTCGCTGCCGAGCTGCGCGTTGGGAAGCTGCTCGGTGAATGCCGACGCAATCACCATGCTGTCGAACTTGCCGATCATGTCCTCGCGCATGTCGGCGCGGCCGAGCCACCAGGTTGCGACATTCGGCATTTTCAGCTCGGCGCCGAGCACGACCGGCGCCAGCGCCGGCAGGAACGCCAGCATGGCGCGCGCCTCGACCAGGCCGGCGCCGAGCGCGTTGATGATGACGACCTTGCCGTCACGCACGGCTTGCAGCAGGCCGGCGACGCCGAGCCGCGATGCGGCATTAAGCTCCAGCGGATCGGCGAAATCGGCGTCGATGCGGCGTAAGAGCACTTCGGTGCGGCGCAGCCCCGACACCGTGCGAATAAAGACGCCGTCGTCCTGGACGCTCAAATCCTCGCCCTCGACGAGGAGAAGACCGAGATAGCGCGCGAGATAGGCGTGCTCGAAATAGGTCTCGTTCATCGGCCCGGGCGTGAGCAGGCTGATGCGGGCGTCGTCGCGATGGCTGAGCGCGAGCAATTCGGCTTGCAAAGCCTGGAAGAATGGTGCGACGCGCTCGACTCGCGCCTTGCGGTAAATGTCCGGAATGGCGCGCGACAGCGCGAGACGGTTTTCAATGGCGTAGCCGGCGCCGGACGGCGCTTGGGCGCGATCATTGAGGACCCACCAGCGGCCGTCGGCGCCGCGGCCGACGTCGACGGCGTAAAACCGCAGATGCGCGCCGCCGGGCGGCTCGACGCCGACCAAAGGCCTTAAGAATTCCGGATTGCCGGCAACCACCGCGGCCGGCAAGCGGCCGTCGCGCGTCAGCGTTCCCGGCCCGTAGGAATCCGCCAACACCGCTTCGAGCAATTCGGCGCGCTGGACGAGACCGGCTTCCAGCTGCCGCCATTCGCCGGGCTCGACGATCAGCGGGATATGGCTCAATGGCCACGGCCGCTCGATGCCGGCGGCGTCCTCATAAACGCGATAGAACACGCCGGAGTCGCGCAGATAGCGATCGGCCGCCGCAAAGCGGCGATTGATCTCGTCGGCACCGAGCGCGGCGAGCATGGCGAGGAACGGTTGCCAATGGCCTCGCACGCGCCCGTCGCCGTCCATCATCTCGTCGAATACGCCGTGCAGCGGCCGGTAGCCGGAAATCAGCGGCTCAAGGCCGGCATCCGGTGCGTCGACAGTGCTGGGAAATTGCAATGCCATGGCGTGATTTCGCGAATTTTACGGAACGCTCTTCAGTTCGGGCGTCGCAAGTCGAGCGTGGTCGGATATTCGAGCGATGGCTCGAGCGGCGGCACGTCGATCACTCCGCCGGTATGGCCGTGGTCCTGGAAGCGCGCCCGCCGCCGCGCTTCGGCTTCGTATGAATTGACCGGGAAAGTCTCATAGTTGCGTCCGCCGGGATGCGCCACGTGATAGACACAGCCGCCCAGCGAGCGCCGATTCCACGTGTCGACGATATCGAAGGTAAGCGGCGCATGCACGCCGGCGGTCGGCTGCAACGATGCGGCCAGATTCCAGGCCTTAAAACGCACGCCGGCGACGTATTCCCCGGAGCGTCCGGTCGCGACCAGCGGCATGCGCCGGCCGTTGCAGGTGACAACATGGCGGTCAGCATTCAGTCCTGAGGACTTGACCTGCAGCCGCTCCACCGAGGAGTCAACGAAACGCACGGTGCCGCCGGGAATGCCCTCTTCGCCGAGCACGTACCAGGGCTCGATCGCCTGGCGCAATTCGAGATCGACGCCACCATGGTGCACGCGGCCGCACAGCGGAAAGCGGAATTGCCGCTGCGCCTCGAACCAGCCCGGATCGAAGACATAGCCGGCGTATTTCAGGTCGTCCAAAATGCCGAGGAAATCGGCCCAGACGAAGTGTTCGAGCATGAAGCGATCGTGCAGCGCGGTGCCCCAGCGCACCGGCCTGCCGTCGAGTGGCGTGCGCCAGAACCAGGCGATCAGCGCGCGCAACAGCAATTGCTGAGCGAGGCTCATGCGTGCATCCGGCGGCATTTCGAACGAGCGGAATTCGACAAGCCCAAGTCGGCCGGTCGGGCCGTCCGGCGAAAACAGCTTGTCGATGCAAATCTCGGTGCGATGGGTGTTGCCGGTGACGTCGACCAGGATATTGCGGAACAGCCGGTCGACCAGCCATGGCGGCACCCAGTCGGGGCCGCCCGGCGGCGGCACTTTGCCGACCGCGATTTCGAGTTCGTAGAGCAAATCCTGCCGCGCCTCGTCGATCCGCGGCGCCTGGCTGGTCGGCCCGACGAACAAGCCGGAGAACAAATAGGATAAGGACGGGCGGCGCAGCGCGTAGAGCACCAGGCTCTTGAGCAGATCGGGTCGCCGCAGGAAGGGGCTGTCGGCGGCGTTGAGTCCGCCGAGCACGACATGATTGCCGCCGCCGGTACCAGTGTGCCTGCCGTCAAGCATGAATTTGTCGGTGCCGAGCCGGGCGCGATGGGCATCTTCGTAGATGCTCCGCGTGATGTCGACGGCTTCGCGCCACGACGTCGCCGGCTGGACATTGACCTCGATGACGCCAGGATCGGGCGTCACTTTCAACACGTTGAGCCGCGGATCGGACGGCGGCGCGTAGCCCTCGAGGTGGATCGGCAGGTTAAGCTCGGCCGCGGTCGCTTCGATGGTGGCGACCAGATCGAGATAGTCGTTGAGCGTCTCGACCGGCGGCATGAAGACACACAAACGACCGTCGCGCGCTTCGACGGACAGGGCGGTACGCACCGCGACATTGGCCTGGTCGAGTAACGCAACGCCGGGCGTGCTCTGCATTGCCGCCGCCTCGGGCGCAAGTGGCGGCGACCCCAATCTGCCGTCCGACGGCTGAAAGCTCTGGATTCGAATCGGATGCGTGATGCGCGGATCCGACAGCGGCTGGCGCGGCGCAAATGGGTCGGCCGGCAACAGAAAGGGATAATCCACCGCAGCGAGCGCCGGCAGCGATGACAGCGGCAGCCGGAGCCCGAGCGGGGAAT
This sequence comes from Xanthobacteraceae bacterium, assembly GCA_030038415.1. Lineage (GTDB taxonomy): Bacteria > Pseudomonadota > Alphaproteobacteria > Rhizobiales > Xanthobacteraceae > BOG-931. The sequence goes on along the minus strand of JASHOX010000114.1, from coordinate 1,587 downwards.
CGCCGGGCACCAGAAATAGGCTGCCGCGCCGCGTGCGCCAGATCTCGCTCAGCCATCCCGGTTTGGCTTGCGCCGTCCAGCGCTGCAGCGGCAACACAAAGCCTTTCGGCTCGCCGCGGTGATCGTCGAATAGTTTCAAGATGCGCGCCCGCTCGTGCGGGTCGTCGCTCTTGGGATCGCTCGGATCGACGTTGTGCGGAATGAGACCGAGCTTGAGCATCCGGTCGAGCGGATCCTCATAAGCCGGCTGCACATAGTCGGCCACAAGCCCTGCGCGCGCGGCGACCCCTTCGGTGAACCGCCGCGCATCCGCGGTCGACGCCTTGGCGGCGGCCGCCTCGCGCTCGATCAAGCTGTCGTCACGCCAGATCGGCACGCCGTCGCGGCGCCAATACAGCGCGAAGGCCCAGCGTGGAATCGGCTCCCCAGGATACCATTTGCCCTGGCCGTAATGCAGCAGGCCGCCCGGCGCGAAGCGGTCGCGCAGCCGCCGGATCAGATCGTCGGCCCGCTCGCGCTTCATCGCGCCGAGCGCATCGGTGTTCCATTGTGCGGACTGATAATCGTCAACCGAAACGAAAGTCGGTTCGCCGCCCATGGTGAGGCGCACATCGTGCCGGCTAAGATCGGCGTCGACCTTCTCGCCGAGCGCATCGAGCGCGCTCCAGGCTTCCTCCGAAAACGGCGCGGTTACCCGCGGGTGTTCGGCAAGCCGCGTCACATTCATCTCGTAGCCGAAGTCGACCTCGCACGGCTCGACCATGCCGCTGATCGGCGCCGCGGAGCGGTAGTGCGGCGTTGCCGCGAGCGGAATATGGCCTTCGCCGCACAGCAGCCCCGACGTAGCGTCAAGACCGATCCAACCGGCGCCGGGAATATAGACTTCGGCCCAGGCGTGCAGGTCGGTGAAATCGAATTCGGTGCCGGCGGCGCCTTCGACCGGCGCCACGTCGGGCCGAAGCTGGATGAGGTAGCCGGAGACGAAGCGGGCCGGCAGACCGATGTGCCGCATGACCTGCACGAGGAGCCACGCCGTATCGCGACAAGAGCCGGCGCCGGAGGCGAGCGTTTCCTCCGGCGTCTGCACGCCCGGTTCCAGGCGAATGAGATAGCGGATCATGCCTTGGAGGCGTTGATTGAGCTCGACCAGAAAATCGACGGTGTTGCGCGGCTCGCGCGAAATCGAACGGACGAACTCTTTCAGGCGCGGCCCGGCCGGCTCCGGCTCGACGAAGGCGGCAAGATCCTCTTTCAGGTCGGACGCGAACTCGAACGGCCACTTTTCCGCATCGGGCTCGACGAAGAAGTCGAACGGATTGATGACTTCCATATCGGCGCGCAGGTCGACGGTGATGGAGAATTCGCGGGTCTTCTCCGGAAACACGTAGCGCGCCAGCCAATTGCCGTGCGGATCCTGCTGCCAATTCACGAAGTGCTGCGCTGGCGCCACCGATAACGCGTAACTTGGAATCCGCGTCCGGCAATGCGGCGCCGGCCGCAGCCGCACGATCTGCGGGCCGAGCCCGATCGGTCGATCGTAGGTGTAGCGGGTAGCGTGGTGGAGCCCGACGAGGATCGACATGTTGG
>JASHOX010000113.1 GCA_030038415.1 Xanthobacteraceae bacterium | reverse complement strand
ATGGTGCGTTATCTGGCCTGGGTCATTCCCACCATGGGATTCATCGGCACGGTGTCGCACCTCGGCAACGCGCTGCGGCTGGTCGACCCCAACCACATGAACATCTCCGCCGTCACCACGGCGCTGGGCATCGCCTTCAACACCACGCTGATCGCGTTGATCGAGAGCGCGATCCTGGTCCTGATCCAGCACGTGGTGCAGACCCGGGAAGATGCCGCGGTCGGTCTTGCCGGCGAATACTGCCTCAAGAACCTGATCAACCGGCTGTATATGTCCTGATCTGCGCAGCAGGCTGAACGCGGATGGCTCGGCGCGATCGCGAAATCAATATCTTCAACATCGCCTTCCTCGATGTGATCACGGGGGCGATGGGCGCCTTCGTGCTGCTCGTCTTGCTGCTGGCGCCGTATTACAGCGGTTCCGCTCCGCAATCCCAGGCCAACCAGAAGGCAGCCCAATCCGCGGTCAGCGACGCGCAGCAAAGCGTGCAGAAGGCGCAGCAGTCGGTGCCGCGCAACGACAGTGAGGCGCAGCAGGCGCTGGCGCAGGCCCGGGCCGACCTCGACAAGGCCAAGCAGCAACTCGATGCGCTCAAGCAGCAGATCGACCAGCTGACATCGCAGAACGACCGGCTTACCAAGCTCGATCAGCGGCAACAGCAGCAAATCCAGCAGTCGACCAAGGAAGCGCTGGATCGGGCCGAACAGAACATGGCGCAGGCCGACAAGGCCGTGCAGACCGGGGATGTCGAAGAGTTGAAGCGTTTGCTGGCGCAAGCGCGCGCCGACCTTGCCGCCGCGCGCAAGGAGCTCGATGCGCTGAATCAGGAGTTGAAAGAGGCCCAGGACGAGAACGCCAAACTGCAGCAGCGTCTCGATCAAGCGATGGCGGCGGTGGAGGATTTGCGCCGGCAACTGGAGGAGGCCCGCCGCGAGCTCCGTCAGGCGCTTGCCGATCGCGATCGCTGGAAAAGCTATGCAACGGCGTTGAGCCAGGCATTGGATCAATCGGCGCCGGTTCCGAAACAGTGGGCCCTTGTCGATATAGAAGACGCCGGCGCCGGCCCCCCGGACGCGTGCGCCAATGTGAAGCTTACACCTAAGACCCACTTGACCTATTCAGACATCGGAGTGCCGCCGGGTCTTGGAACCGGCCGCCAAGCGATGGACTACGTCGATCGAGGCGCGCAGACGCTTATGGTTATTCCATTCGGCACACAGAACACTCCGAGTCCCGTGACGCCGGCGGCGCCGTGCCAGGGACTGGCCTGCGTCGCCCAGGCATTAAACGCGCCGCCGCCCTACCATAGGCAGTACATCGTGACCTTGCCGTATACAAATATGAAAATGCTTTTTGGCTTCGGGGCTGCGGCTGAGACGCCTTTGACTTGCTACTTTGTGGCAAAATTCGCGATGAGCTCGGTCACCGATAAGCAAGACACTCTCGATACAAGATATTGGAGCTCAGATCCGATCCACGTCGGCGCTCGTCCGGCTTTGTTCAGCGTTATATCGCCTGGGGGAAACACGTCTCCCTCCCCGGATGACGTCGCCACTTGGAACAAAGCGATGCAGTCCAACGGAGCGCCGCACTGATGGCCCGCTTTGTTCGCTGCATCGAAGGTCACGTCTTCGACGCCGACATTTCGCGGCAATGTCCGACGTGCGGCGCGATCGTCGAGGTGCCGGTTGCGGCGGCGGGCATCGCCCCCGCGGCGTCGGGTGCCGACATCAGCCAAGCCGATAGCGCCGCGACGTCTTCATCCGCCACCGGCGCGGCGAAGCGCATGCCGTTGCTCGCAGGCGCGGCCGCCGTCATCCTGGGATTGGGCATCGGCGCGCTGGTCCTTGCTTTGCATATATCGAAGCCCACACCAAGTGTGATTGGCAATCCCGTGCCAACCGCTACTCCGGCAAAGACCGGTGCGGAGACAAACAGTTCCGCCGCGCCTTCGGCTCCGGCGTCACCGCAGAACAACAATGCTGCACCGATGGCGACGCCGCAAAGCCAATCGTCAAGCAGCGCGGCTCCGGCGCCGAGCGTCAAGATGAGCGATACCCTCAGTCCCACGCTGAGGACCGCGCTTGATGTCGTCCGCATGCTGGCGGCGTTCGGAAAAAGCAATTACACGGATGCAACGTCGCTGGCAGAAACGCTGAGCAACGACAACAATCCAATAGGCATGTTCATCAAGGCGGGACTTTTCATGGATGGCCTCGGCGGGCAGCCGCGCGATCTGACCCAAGCCCGCAGCCTTCTGGCTAAGGCTACCGAGCTCGGAGATCCGACTTCGTCATTGTTCTATGGCCGCGTGTTGGAGAACGGGATCGGCGGGCCCCGCGACCTGAACGGAGCCAAGGCGGCTTATCTGTTCGCCGCGCGGAGCATGGCGGCCGGGGCGGATCAGGATTTGGCGCGTCTTCATCTGGAAAACTCTCGCGGCATGACAGCGCTGGAAGCTTATCAGAGCATACTGAACGGCAATTCGCGGGACGGACTGGATGCCATCAATGAGCTTACGGGACGTGCCAGCACGCCCGCGGAATGCCTGTATGGATGGTTGATCTATCATGCGAAAGACAAGGGCTGGGTTCTCTCCGAGTCGAACGATCAGAGGCACGGGTTCATCGTTCAACCCGGAGCGATGAATGCTGCGCGGGCGGCAACGCAGAATATTCCGGACGACGATATCAAACGGGCGGAGCTTGGCCAGTTCGAATATGGCGCCCGGCGCAGCGATCCCTGGTGCGAATGGGGCATGGGAATGCTGGCGGCGACAGGACTGTCCACCTACCCGAAAAACCTCGTCGAGGCCGACGTGTTTTACCGGCTGGCGGCGATGCATAAGCAGCTCGGCGCCAGCCTGGCCCAGGTGAATCAGGAACTCGCTACCATTCAAAGCCAGGTGACGCCGGCCGAGAAGACAAACGCGGACGATCTGTTTCACGGGGCCGTTCCAACGGGCGTGGCGCCTTGAACCGCAAAGCACCAGGTACTCGAGCATGCCGCGATTAGTTCGTTGCATTGAGGGCCATGTCTTCGATGCCCAAGGCTCGCCCCGGTGTCCGGTTTGCGGCGCAGCCGTGGAACTCGCGCCGGCGGAGAACGAGCGGGTTCCGGCGCCAAGCGCGGGCGCGAGCCCAGGCGCACCGATCATCTCAGTCGCCAATCGCGCGCCGATGCTTTGGGCGGTCGCTGGTCTCGGTCTCGGGCTGATCGCCGCGGCGGCCATTGTTCTGGTCCGATCTGAAGTGGTGTTGTCGCCGGCCACGCCAAGCACCGCAACCGGCCCGATCCAAGCGCAGAACTCGCAAGCCCATGCGGAGCTCGATCGGACGGTGCCGACAAACTCTGCATCCGCCGATTCGACCCCATCAGGTCCGCAACAATCGACCGCTTCGTTGACGCCGTCGCCGCCGACGAGCGAGCTGATGCCAGCCGACGCTCCGCAGCAAGTCGATCTTCCGGCGTCGAACGGTCCCGCCTCAGGCGAGATTAATTCGCTGTCGTCGCCGTCGAGCGCGCCGATCGACGGCAATGCCTTCAGGACCGGCTTCGCAGACGTGCTGAGCAAGCTTAATTCGCTGGCGCAGATCGACCCGACCGTCGCAAACATCGCCACCGGCATAGCCGGACTCAATCTGTTCAATCATGGCGCGGAACAGGCCGGCCAGGCCATGCTCCAGCAGGCAGCGGCGGCCAATATCTCATTTGCCGCTGCGGCGCTGGGCCAGCAATTCTTCGGCGCCACGAAGACATTACGTCAGGACTACGGACAGGCGCGCCAGTGGTTCGAGCTTGCGAGCCGCGCCGGCGACGTTCCGGTAGCGAATTACGAGTTGGCTGTCATTTATGCGCGCGGACTAGGCGTAAAGCAGGATCTGAAGCTTGCGGGTCACTATTTCCTTGCCGCCTATCACGGCAGCTTTCGGCCGGTCGTCGAAATCGTAATGGCAGCGCGCGCCGGCCAGAAAGCGCAGCGCGAGCTTTTGCACAGGCTTGGCCTCGATCCGGTTCGCATGGGCATGACGCTGCCCGAATATTATGACGCCCGGCGTAG